>CANQCW010000044.1 GCA_947591055.1 uncultured Clostridia bacterium
ATTTTTATTAAGGTTTTACATTAATAAAATTAATTAGTATTAGATAATTCAATAGTAGCATAAAAATCACCCGAAGGAACTCTTAACGACATCTTTATTATAGAATAAGAAGAAATATCAATAACATCCCCAGTTTTATACCTTTCTGCCCTCAAATAATCCGTTTCTTCGTTGCCACTAATCGAAAGATGTTGAAGGTTAGCAATGGTAGGAGCTTGTATTACTTTTAAATACTTATATCCAAAATTAGGAATAACTATTTCACTCAATCCCTGAGCATTAGTTCCCCAACTATCAGACCTTAATTTTATCTGAAAATTTTCATGTTTTATACTATTATTTAAAATTTGAACTTTGCTTTCCGTATTATAATATCCATTTTGTGGAATAGTTAACTGTGTATAATCTCCATTAGTTGTTACTGTACTTGTGGTAACTGTTTGTCCACTTTTATTTGGCATATTTCCTGTTACTTGGTCTCCATTTACCCATGCTTTCTTTCCATTTAATATATCTCCCTTTGTCGCATCTCCCGGTGTTTGACTTGCTAAATCCTTTGCTGTTATTTTTCCTCCACTTGTATAGCCTAGTGGAATCTCTCTACTTTGTCCTGCACTTAATTCTCCACTTATTGCTCCTACACTTGGCATTGTTCCTTTTTTTACTGAACCATCTTCTGCTAAATATGTTTTATCTTTTAATACATCTTTTTCTTCTGCTGTTATAGAATTACTTAATGTTACTATATCACTTATTGCTTCTACATACTTTCCTTCATTATCATATACTTTTACTCTTACATAATAACTTTTTCCTAAGTCTAGATTTTCAAATGTATATGTATATTCTGTTTCTTCCTCTGCTCCTTCTGTTCCCTCTAATTCTTCTTCATTTGGTACCCATGTTTTTCCATTATCTATACTTAATTGTATTTTATTTGCTTCTCCTTCTACTGTTAATTTTACTGTTATTTGCTTATTTTTTGCATCTCCTGATACTGTAAATGTTTTTATTGTTACTGATGATTTATTTTCTCCTTCATCTCCTACTACTACTGAAAAATCACTTACATATTGTTCTAACATACCTATTTGGATTTGTTCTTCTTCTGCTGCATTTTTATATTTTTCTACTGCTTGTCTTGCTCTTTGGAATAATCCATTACTTCCTGCTATTTGTGATATTGTTACCCCTGCTAGTATCAACAACAATATTATTGTTACTACTAATGCTATTAATGTGATTCCTTTTTCTTTTCTATTATTATATTTCATTTGTTTATTCTTCCTTTCACATTATGTTATTTTTATTAAGGTAAAAACTTAATAAAAAAGCAAAAAATCTTATAATTAGCTCTGCTTAAGCTTTTTATAAGATTTTTAATTTTCATTTTTTAATAATTTGTAATATATATTTAATTTTTATTTTATTGAATTTGTCCCTATATTATGCTATATTTTTAACATATTAAATTTTTATTAAGTTTTTACCTTAATTAAATTTTAATATTTTTATAATTATTTTTCTATTAATTTATAATAGTAATTATTTACCTTTAATTACACACCTGATTCTTTCAAAATATATTCAGATTCTTTATCTGGATTTTTCTCTAAGGTATAACCACTTTTTTCTAAATTTATTGATACTATTGGTCTTAAATATCCATCAATTATTGTTTCATCATCTGTAAATGAATAGCATAAACCATATCCAGCAACATAACCGGTCCCTAAACCGACTGAAATTACAATAACTCATGCCAAAAACGACTCCATCACCGGCACTATTTCCATCAATATCAGCAATTCTGCCAGCTAACCATACTCTATTACGATATTCAGTCCCGCTTCCGAAATAATACATCACTATATATCGAATTTCTAAATTCGTTTCCTCCTTTTTCAAATTTATGATACCAATAAGATTGCTTAAATGCTAAATTTTTTTCACTCATAGTCTTATCTTTTAAGATTTCGTTTTCAAATTTTTCTTTTTCCCATATTAGTCCTTCTTTGTCTTCTTCTATTCCTTCTTTAAATGTCCAATTTCTATCATTTTTTCCCCACATAGCAGGATATTTTTCACTATTCGTCTTTTTTATTTCTATTCCAAATTTTATTTTTCCATTTCCGCCTACTACTTCGTCAACAGAATTTTTTTCATGACTATATGTTGTATAATCATATGTAATTACTTTTTCTATATCACTTCTTCTTAAATTTGCTACACTTATTCCTTGTTTCATTTTTGATTCATTATTGTCTTCTTCATATTTTCCAAAGCATTTTCTACAAACTTCATTTATTGCCCATACTCCATCATTATATCCTGCTGCACCCTTTAGAGTTAATTTTTGATTAGTTGGTTTATCTGATATTATTCTTAATGTTGTTCCATCATAATCCCATATTCTCCATTTTAAGTTTTTTTCTTCAGCTGTTGTAAATATTTGGTCTCCATTTTCTTCTATATTTTCTAATGGCTTTTCTTCTGAGTTTACTTTACTTCCTGCTTCTACTCCTGATATTTCTCCTGTTATTGTGCATGAACCATTTGTTGGAGTATATCCTGTTACGTAAGCTCCTACATACTCACGATTCATTTCTTTTCCTACTTCACTTATTAAATCTGCCTCATCTACTTGTGCTTTTTTATACTTATCTGCTGCATTTCTTGCTTTACTAAATAGACCATCTCCTGACATTACCATATTTAGCGTTACTCCTGCTAAAATTAACAATATTATTATTGTTACTACTAGTGCTATTAATGTTATTCCTTTTTCTTTTAATTTTTGTACTTTTTTCTTATTTAGTAATTGTAAACTAATCTTGTCTTTTTCTTGTAATTCTTTACATTTCATTTGTTTTCTCCCTTTCTTTTTACATTATGTAATTTTTATTAAGGTAAAAACTTAATAAAAAAGTAAAAAATCTTATAATCAGCATTACTCATGCTTTTTATAAGATTTTTGCTTTTCATTTTTTATTAAATTGTTATACACTTTTAATTTTTATTTTCTTGATTTTTTCCTTATATTATGCTATTTTTTTAATATATCAATTTTTATTAAGTTTTTACATTAAATAAAATTATTTTTTTATAACTTTTATTACAATTACACTCATATCATCTTTTGGTTTTCCCATACAATTATCTGTTGCTTCTCTTAATATAATATCTGATATTCTCTCTGGCACATCAGTTTGTATATCCTCAAGTAAATATTTAAGCCATAAATCTTTATTTGCATATTCACTTGATGAGTCTAAGATTCCATCACTACATAGAACTATTATATCTCCATCTTCTAAATCTTTATCGTAAGTATCAACTTTTGTGTCATTTATTATTCCTGTTGGCAAAGAGTTTGATTTTATTATACTTACGCTTCTATTTCTTTTAAAATATGTTGGACATGCTCCACTCTTTATTAATTCTATATTTCCTGCATATAAGTCTAATATTCCAATATCAAGTGTTGCATAACTTTCCTTCTTACTTGCTGAAAGCAAAGCTGAATTAATTAATTTTAATGATGTATCTTTTTCAAATCCAGAACTTAGCAATCTTTCTAACATACTAATTGCTAAAGAGCTATTTTTTCTTGCTTCATCTCCTGAACCCATCCCATCACTTATTGCAAATAAATATTTTCCATCTCCTAATCTAACACTTGAAATTGAGTCTCCTGATGTTGTTACTCCATCTTTTTTACATTTTGCTATTCCTGTTTGTAATAAATACTTATCATCTGATAAATATGTATATGAGCATATATCTTTATTTAGTCTTATTCCACATTTTTGGTCTTGTACTGTAAATTTTTCATTAAATACACTTGAAATACTTTTTGCTATTTGCTTAATTGGGCATAAATTTCCTATTTCGTCTTCGCAAACTTTTGTATATGTATTAACTATATATCTTCCAGATATTTCTTTTTTGATTTTTATATCACTTAAATATATATTTTTATCTTTTAATGATTTTATTATTTGCTGTTTTTGTTCTTTAAATATATCATCTTCTGATTCTATAAAATCTTCTGTAATATTTTCTATTGCTGTTTTTACCGTTTTTAGCTGGTCTGACATATTTTTATTTGCTTCATCAAATTTCTTTTGCCATATCATATTTGATTTGCATATTCTCCAAGCTGAATTGACTGCATTTAATATTTCTCTTATTTCTTTTTCTTGTGCATTTTTTTCTTCATTATTATCAGAATTCATTAAGTATATATTATGGTTTGTAAATATACTAATTATTGCATTTTGTGTTAATACTCCATTTTCTATCAAATAATCAAATATATCTCTTAAAATATTATCGTCATTATTATATATGTAGTCATATAACAAGTTGTCTTCCATACCTTCTACTGCTTTTATAATTTCTTCTTCAAAGCTTGTCTCATTTTTTTCATAAAGTTCATCTTGTTTATAATTATTTGCTATATCTGAAATTGTTTTTGAAATACTGTTTAGCTTTATTAATGTTTCATCACTTGAATCTAGCGTTCTTCCCGCTTCTGGAAGCATTTTTGTTTGTGGGATAATATCATTTATATTTATTTTTCCATTTTTCGGCATTGCAAGAAGTCCTATTGATGCAATTAAAATTTCTTGATACACTATGATATTAGCTGTTCCACCATTTGCAGAATATGCTATTAAAACATTTCCTAAAATAAATCCTATGATTACTCCTATTTTTCCAAATCTATTTAAAAGTCCTGCTAACATCCCTGATATTGCATAAGTTGCAATTAGAACTGGATTTCCATCTCCGATAATACCTAATACAATTCCCATTGTTATTCCACTAATTCCACCTACTAAAATGCCATTTCTCCATCCTAGTAATAAAACTATAAATATACATATTATATTTCTTAATGAGAACGAGAAAATATGAGCATTTGTTAATGATATTGATGCTATTGCAAATATTAAACTTGCTCCTATTACTTCTTCTATTGAGAATATTCTTTTTTCTCCATATTTACTAATTACATCTATTGAGTTTACAAAGATTTTATAAAAAATATAACTTGCAACTGCCATTGTAATTGTTACTAATAAGTCATAAAAATAAAACCCTTTGAATATCATATTAAAAGCTTGTACTAAAAGCACTGAAATAAAAAGATAACTTCCTAACCTTATTTTTTCATTTTCATCTTCATTTCTTGCTGGCTTTTTTATTAATACTAGCAAAAGCATTATTATTGATGAAAAAATAAATGAAACTGTACTTGCTCCACCAAATTTAATTGCTGTTCCTAATAAGCTTGCTATATACACACACGCAATAGGAAGGCCATTACTTATACTTGCAGCTACCATTGCTATTCCAAATGGAGCTAAAACTACAGTATCTACTCCAAATCCAACCATTGACATCATAAAGGTTAGTATGTATACCATTATATTTTGAATTTTAAAAATTCTAGTTACTACATCTCTGTAATCTATTTTCTCTTTTTTTACATCATAATTTTTTGAAACATTCTGTAACATCCTTACCACCTCTTACTTTTTTAACTTATTTTAATACTTGAAAAATAATTTTTTTGTCAAAATTAGTCTTATAAATTAAAAAAGTACTCTACATTTTGTGATACAATTCTTTTTTATTCTATATTAAAATCCTTAAAATTACAATAATATTAGAGAAATTTGTAGAAAAATATAATAAATCGTTGATACATTATACGGGTTACAACGATAAACATCCACGGGTATAATGCAGTGGTTTACCATTGAAGTAAAAAAAAGAAACCACAATAATTTGCAGTTTCTCTTTTTATTTAATTATATACGTATTTTTGTGGATTTATAGCTGTTCCGTTGTATCTAAGTTCAAAATGTAAATGGTTGCCTGTTGAAATACCTGTTGATCCAACTTTTGCAATTATTTGTCCTTGCGCAACTTGGTCTCCTGTTTTACAATTTATTTCGCTACAATGTCCATAAAGAATTACAAGTGAGCTTGTTGATTGAACAACTACTACATTTCCATATCCAGAATATCCGTGTCCTGCACCATTTCCAGCAAATATAACTGTTCCTCCTGCTGCTGCTTTAATAGCTGTTCCTTTTGGAGCTGCTATATCTAATCCTTTATGATTATCTCTCCATCTTAATCCATATCTTGATGATATTACTCCACTAACAGGTCTAATTAATGTTACGCCTAAATCTGTTGGTACACTTGATTCGCTTACTATTTGTGTTCCTATATTTTTATAAACGCTTGCATAAGTATATACTACTTTCTTTTCATATAATTCGTTTACACATGTATCCACATCTTTAAATTCTGCTTTTGCAGTTTCGTATTTTTCTACTATCCCTAGGTCTTTTGCATTTGCACTATTTTTAGTCTTAAGTTGCTCTACAACTTGCTCTGCCTCTTCAAATGAACTAACATATACTTTTTCATTGTTCTCATCTGTGATTGCATAATATTTATAATAAGGTGTTCCGGCTGATGTTATTTTTTCAAAGATTTCATCATCATTTGTTTCCTCATTATTTTTTAAAAGGCATGCTGTATATTGTGGTAAATCACTTACCTCTACAAACGCAATGTCTGAACCATTTCCTGATGAAATATATGTATTAATTCTTTTTTGTAAATTTATTTTATCGTTTGTGTAACCTATGGTTTCTCCATTTAAGCTTACACTATATGTTTGTCTATATGTTAATTTTATAATTCCTAAAATAATTAATGTGGCAACTGTTAGTATTACAAATAATTTTATTAATGTTCTTACCTTTACTACTACTTTTTTAACTTTATTTATGATACTGTACCTCCAATCTCATTAATAGTTATAGCACAATTTATTTATCTTGTCTAGTTTTAAAATCTTATAAATTAATTGCATGCTTCAATTTGCTTAGTATATAGCACTTTACACGTATTGTGTTTTTTTAGTAACTTTTATGTTACGCATTTATGTTATTAGTATCTATTTTATTACTAATCTGTTAAATTTACTATTTATATAATTTTCTAATTTGCTCATAAATTCATCTTTTTTAATTTCTTTTTTTGCAACCATATCTAAGCCTTTTTCCCAACTTGCCGTAAGCTTTGGATTCAACATATCTGGCATTGATGTATGTACAATATCATATATATTTTCTCCTTTTTGGCTTGGCGTTATTATTTGAGTTTTTGTATTAATATCTATATATTTTATTTTTTCTAATTTTTTTATAATTTCTGCTCTAGTTGCACTTGTGCCTATTCCTGCACCTTTTATTTGCTCTCTTAGTTCTTCATCTTCTATTAGCTTGCCTGCATTTTCCATTGCAAGAATTATTGAACCTGAGTTATATCTTGTCGGTGGAGTCGTCTCTGATTCTTTTATTTCATAACCTTCTGCAGTTAAAATATCTCCTTTTTTTGCTTTAAAATCATCTTGTTCTTCTGTGCCTTTCTCTTCATCTTTTCCCTTTTTTAATACCTCAAGATAACCTTTTTTTGTGCACACTTTTGAGCTTGCATAGAATTTTTCTCCTTCTACATCTATTGTAATATTCATCTTGTTAAATTCAGCAGGAGGATAAAAAATTGCTAAAAATCTTTTAACTATTAAATTATAAACTTTTGCTTGCAATTCTGGTAGTTTTGCTAAGTTATCAAAACCTTGCCCAGTTGGAATAATTGCATAGTGGTCAGTTATCTTACTATCATTTACATATTTAGTTTTAGTTAAATTAGTAGAAAATTTTCCTTCCTTCATTTGTTTTATAAAGCCTTGAATTTCTTGGTCTTTATATCCTATTGCTATTCCATTTAAGTTTTTAGTAATAACCTTGCTTACAGCTGTAGATAGCACCCTTGCATCAGTTCTTGGATAAGTTACTAACTTTTTCTCATATAGATTTTGGATAATTTCCAATGTTTCATCTGGTTTTATTTTAAATCTTTTTGTGCACTCATTTTGTATTTCTGCTAAATTAAATAAAAGTGGCGCATTTTCTTTTTGCTTTGATTTCTTTATTTCTTCTACTATTGCTTTTTTTCCATCAAGATATGATATAAAATCTTTTGCATCATTTTCCTTCTTGAAACCGTTTTCATTATATAATTTGCTTGATTCAAATTCTTTTGAGCTCTCTGATACCTTCCACTCTGCTGTTATCAAGTTTTCTTCATCTTTTCGAAACTTTCCTGCTATTTTGTAAAATGGTACTTTTACAAAGTTTCTTATTTCTCTTTCGCGCTCTACAACCATGCCTAAAACACAAGTCATTACTCTTCCTACAGAAATAGAAGCTTTTTCTTCTCCTATAGACTTTGCTAGCCTTTTGCCATATATAATCGATAACATCCTTGAAAAATTAATTCCTATTAGATAATCTTCTTTTGCTCTTAAATATGCACTGTCAGATAAACTGTCATATTCTGATAAATCTTTTGCTTCGTTGATTCCTCTTTTAATTTCTTCTTCGGTTTGTGAATCTATCCATATTCTTCTTTTTTCTTTGTCTTTAACATCTATCATTTGGTCAACAAGCCTGTAAATGTATTCTCCTTCTCTTCCAGAGTCAGTTGCAACATAAATAGAGTCAACATCATCTCTTGTGATTTGACTTTTTATTATTTCAAATTGATTTTCTACACCTTTAATAACCTCATATTTCCACTCTTTTGGTATAAAAGGTAATGTATCTAATCTCCAAAATTTAAGGTTTTCGTCATATTTGTCTGGATAACTCATTGTAACTAAATGTCCTACACACCAAGTAATTATCCAGTCTTTTGACTCAATAAAACCATTTTTTCTTTGACCATTTTCTCCTATGACCTTCGCGAATTCCATTGCAACTGAAGGTTTTTCTGTTATCAATAGTTTTTTACTCATAGAGTAGTTTATATCACATATTATTATAAGTGTCAAAACTGTAAAATATCTGATAATTAATCCTACAAAATTATTATTTGTAAAAATTTTTCTGCACATTTAATGAATATTTTTCATACTATTGTATATAATAATATTCTTAAAATATATTTATTTTTCAATTTATGTTGACAAAATAGCTTTTGCATAGTATAATAATTTTTGTTAGACATCGCGGGGTGGAGCAGTTGGCAGCTCGCAGGGCTCATAACCCTGAGGTCGAAGGTTCGAGTCCTTCCTCCGCAACCAAAAATAAGATAACTTGTATCTCAGGATACAGGTTATTTATTTTTTTAATCTTTTTCTTCTAACGAAACTACTTTTAAGGTATATCCCATTGGATATAATAGTTTTATTAAAGTACTGATAGATGGAGAGTTTACTCTTTTTTCTATTCTTGCTATTGCCGGTTGTTTTATTCCACTTAGCTTACTCAATTCCCTTTGAGATATTTTTTTACTTTCTCTTGCATTTATACTCGCTTCTATTATTTCCATTTCTAACCTAATTTCTTCTTCTTGCTCTTTTGTAATATTAAGTTCTTTTTCAAACTCTTC
>CANQCW010000045.1 GCA_947591055.1 uncultured Clostridia bacterium
ACAATTATATCACCTATAGCCAAAGTAAATTACCCCCAGTCCTATTTTTTTACTTGTTTTAGAATATATTATTTTTTTAAAAAAGTCAATAGAATTAGAAATAATTTTGTAATATTTTTGTAATTAGTTTGTAATAATGTTGAATATATTTATTTTTTAGATTTTTTTGATATTTTTTGAGAGATTTTACTTAAATAATATCTTCTTATAATTCCTAAATTATTAAACATTCTTCCAACAAAAACTATTATTGCAGCTAAATAGATATCAACATTTAATTTTTGTCCTAAATATGTTAATAGCATTGCAATTAAAGCATTTACAAAAAATCCAGATATAAATACTTTTAAATCAAAATTTTTCTTTATATGTGATGCGATTCCTCCAAATACTGAGTCCAATGCTGCAACTATTGCTATTGCCAAATATTTTGATGCTGTATATGGTATTGTTGGAATAAGAAAACCTAGAAGTACACCTAGTAAACTTCCTATTATAATTGTTAATATCATCATATTATTCAACCTCCTTCATTACTTCTGCATTTATGTTTTTTGAATATTTATATATTACTACATTATCAGATGACTCGACTTCTATCTCTAAATTATTTATTCTCATCAAGTCAACAAAGCCACTATTTTTCAAATTTAATGTACTCATTAGATAGTCTTTATCTCCAATTGCTTTTACTACAAATGGTGAACTAACTCTTGCATCTGAATTAACAACTATAAAACTATTATTTATTGAAATTATATCTGTTAAATTTATTATTCTATTATCATTTATTGATATTGCTTCTGCTCCTGCATATTTAAGTTCATTTATAAGCATAAGCAAATCATCTGCTGCATAGCATGCTTCGTCTGTATCTTTTAATGTTATAATTACACCTTCACCCTCTACATCTGTAAGTCCTAACAATGTATTTGATTCACTTAATTCTTTATCTAATAAATCCGTTGATTCTTTATTTTCTGCTATACTTGCAGCATATTCTGATATTGTATTTTTGTTAGTATCATATTGTTCCATTGTTTCTTCATATCTTGCCTTATATGATGCTATTTGTGTTTGAAGTTCATCTGTTCTTAAAGATTCTAAATTTGATTCTTCTGATTTATCTACTGCTCTAAATTGTATAAACATTGAGCCTACTAGTAATAAACTCATTAGACCTACAATTATGGACATAATAATAGTTTGCTTATCTTTTTTTATTGTCATTATTACTCACCTCTGTCTTTCATAAATTTCTGTGTAAGTGCTCCACTATATTTACTTATTTTTATATTATTGTCTTTTTTTACTTGTACTGATAAATTATTCATCCTCATATTTTGTAGTGTTCCACCCGCTCTTTCTACTGCACCATACAAGCTTTCTTGATTACCTATTGCTTTTATTATACAAGGTGAACTTATTTTTTCTCCATTTACTAATATTACATTTCCTGCACATACTATATATGTTGAGCTAACTATTCTTTGTCCATTTATTTCTATTGCTTCTGCTCCTGCATTTGCTAGTTCATTTACTATATCTCTTAGATTTCCATCATGTATAAGTAGTGAACTTGCATCTAATATTTGAATATTTGATGTTCCATCTGCAACTTCTATAACTATTCCTTTGCCATAAACATTAGTTAATCCTAATAATAAATTATTCTTTTTTATTTGTGCTGTTTTTTCTTCAGAATCACTTGCATTTGTTGATGCTGATTGTCTTATCACATCTAGTTCTTTATTAGATTTAGCTAAATTGTCTGATGCTTTTTCATATTTTTCCTTCCATTGTAATAAGCTATCTTTTAACTCTTCATCTGCAAATGTCTGTGATACTATTGAATTTTCTATTGACATTGTTCTTATTTGAAGTGTTAATGCAAGTGCTAGTACAAAGCATGTTATTCCTAATCCGATTCTTAAGCCTTTGTCTTTCATTGTAATCCTCCTTAATCCTTTATAATGCAAATTTTTAATAAATATATATTAATTCCAGCTTGCATATGGATATTTATTTTTAAAATCAACATTTAGATGTAATGTCCCTGAACTGTCCTTTTCTTTTTCTAAAATTGATTGCAAATAAAGTATTTTTATATCAAGGTTTGTTGTGTCTCCTAAATATACTGTTTTATTTTCACTTTTCAAATACAAAATATAGTTTGAGCTATCTTCTATATCTATACTGCTTATGTATTGCCTAATTTCATAATTTTCAGCAACATCTAATATTTTTAAAACTACTTTTAAATTTTCTATATCTTCTTTTCCTAGTTTTTCTCCTACATTTATGTTTTCTTCTAAGGTTTTATAACCTTTTAATTTAGAAATTCCATCTAATTCTTCAGAACTTATTTCTAATATATATCCATTATTATCTATATATGCATACGAGCCTTTATATTCAAGCATAAAAGCTACTTTTCTTTCTTTTACATTTATTTCTATTGTATCTAAAATTTTTCTATTAATTGTTACACTTTCTACATAAGCATTTTGTTTAATATTATTTATAACTTCTCTTTTTCTTACTTTAAATAGGTTTGTCCCTTTTTCTATCATAGATAAACTAATTATTTCATTAGTTGATATATATTCATTTCCTTTTACTTCTATATTATTTATTTTAAATATTGGTGATAATAAAAATAATAGAATTGCTGAAATTATAATAACAATTAAAAATAGTATTTCTATTATTTTTAAAGATTTTTTCCTTCTTGCAATAGCTTTTGGATTTCGTTTTTTTCTATTTTTTATTCTTTCTTTTTCTTCTTTAATCTCTTGTTTTCTTATTTCTTTTTCTTTTTTTAATTTTTCTTTTCTTTTTTTCTTTTTAATTTTTTCTAATTCCTTCTTGTTTATTTTAGGAGCCTCATTAGTATCTATATACTTGTCATAGTTAAATATGCTTTCTTTTTTTGCTACATTTGAGGCACCTTTTTTAGGTGCCTTTTTACTTTTATTCTGTGTAACTTTTTTTTGCATTTATACCACCTTTTCTATTTTTATTTTTGCTCCTAATTTTTTTAGCTTTTCTTCAAAATTCTCATATCCTCTTAATATATATTCAGCATTTTCTACTATAGTTGTACCATTAGCGTACAAACCTGCCAAAACTAATGCTGCTCCGCCTCTTAAGTCTGCACTACTAACAACTTTTCCACTTAATGCATTTTCTCCTGTAATTTCTATGATATTTTCTTTATCCATCAAATTTATGTCTGCACCCATCTTTTTTAAATCTAGAGCATACTTAAATCTATTTTCAAATATATTTTCTTTTATTATTGATTTTCCTTGTGCTTTAGTTAAAACTGCACTAATTATTGGTTGAAGATCTGTTGGAAATCCTGGATAAGGAGTTGTTTCTATATTCACAGCTTTTAGCACTTTCGGTGCTTTTAAGGTTATAGAATCATTAGATATTACAATTTCACAGCCCATTTCTTTTAGTTTATATAAAACATTTAGTAAGTGCTCTGGATTTGTATTTTTTATTTTGATTTTTCCATTTGTAATTGCTGCTGCACATAAAAAAGTTCCAGTTTCTATTCTGTCTGGCATTATTGTGTAATCTGCTTTATGTAGTTTTCTTACACCACATATTGTAATTCTGCTTGTTCCAGCTCCATATACTTTTGCTCCCATTTTGTTTAAACATTTTGCTAAATCTTGTATTTCAGGTTCTTTAGCTGCATTTAATATATGAGTTACACCTTTACAATAAATAGATGCTAAGATTATATTTTCTGTTGCGCCAACACTTGGAAAATTAAGCTTTATCTTTGCTCCTTGTAATTCTTTTTTTGTTCTGCAATGTATGTAGTCTTCTTTTTCTTCTATTTTGGCTCCTAAATCTTGAAAAGCCTTTAAGTGTAAGTCTATTGGTCTTTTTCCAATATTACATCCTCCTGGATAAGAAAACGTTGCTTCTTTAAATCTTCCGAGTATTGCTCCTGCTAAAACTACTGTTGAGCGCAATTTGTGCATTAGTTCTTTTGGAATTGTTTTGCCAAACATTTCTTTACTTGATATAGTAATTTTATCATTATTTTTTGATATTTTGCAACCTAGTAGTTTCAGAATCTTTAATGTAATTCTTGTATCTTCTATATTTGGAATATTATAAAATGTAACTGGTTCTGGATTTAGTATTGCAGTAGCTATTATTGGAAGTGCTGCATTTTTAGAACCTGATGCTTCGACTTCTCCTTCTATTTTGTTGTTTCCTTCTATTACATAACTTAGCATACCATATCTCCTTTCTTCGCTTTCGCTCAGAATTCGTAATTCAAGATTTTTAAATCTTACTATTACGATGCTGAGGACTTATGCTAACTGATATATAGTATGTTAAGTTTTTATTTAATGTTACTTTATTTTTTTCCTTTTAAATCTATTGATAATAGTTTACTTATACCATTTTCCTCCATTGTTATTCCATATACAGTATTTGCCGCTTCCATAGTTCCTTTTCTGTGTGTTATAACTAAAAATTGAGTTTTATTACTAAATTTCTTTAAGAATTCTGCAAATCTATATACATTTACATCATCTAGTGCCGCTTCAATTTCGTCTAATATACAGAACGGAGCTGGATTAATTTTTAATATTGCAAATAATATTGCTATTGCTGTTAGTGCTTTTTCTCCACCTGATAAAAGCATCATATTTTGAAGTTTCTTTCCTGTTGGTTGAGCTTTTATATCTATACCACACTCTAATATATTTTCTTCATCTTCTAACACAAGCTCTGCTCTACCACCGCCAAATAACTCTATAAATATCTCATTAAAGTTTTTATTTATTAATGCAAATTTTTCTTTAAATTGCTTTTTCATTGTGTTTGTCATATCTTGAATTATGTCTCTAAGCTTTGCCATAGTGTTTTCTAAATCTAGTCTTTGCTCTCCCATTGTTTCATATCTTTCTTTTGTCTTTTTATATTCTTCAATAGAAGATACATTTACATCTCCTAAATCTTTTATTTGTTTATGTAAGTCGTTTACTCTTTTTTGTGTAGCTTGAACATTTTCAGGCTTATCATAATCTTTTACATTGTTTGGCGTAACTTCATATTCGTTCCATAATTCATTTATTGTATCAGTTATATCTTGCTCTGCTGATGTTATTTTTATATCTACTTTTACTAATTGTTCTTTTATTTTTTGTATTTCTTCAAACTGAGATGATATTTCTTTTTCTTTTATTTCTAGAGTATTATTCTTTTCTTGTCTTGTTTGTTTTAGTGAATCTGATTTAGTAGAGCTATCCTCTACTTCTTGTTTTATTGTAATAATTGATTGTTCTAAATTTTCAATAGTTTGGCTTAGTTCTTCATTTTGCTTGATTGCATCTTCTATTTGTGTTTTCTTATTTTCAATACCATTTTTTGCATTTTGTATGTCTGCATCTATTCTACTTACCATTTCTTCAATAGACATACTGCTTTCATTAAATGAAGATACTGATATTTTTAAGTTAGTAATATCTAAATTTAAGTTATCTATATACTTTTGCTCGTCTTTGTTTAACTCTGAAAATTCTTGTATTTCTACAGATAAGTCTTCTATTTTTTTAGTTATGTCTGAGATTGCATTTTCTAATTCTTTTTTATTTTGAATATTTTGCTCTAGTTCTTTTTCTATATTTTTTAAATTTTCTTCATTTTTATTTTTGCTTTGTTCTAATCTATCAATTTCTGTATTTACTGCATTTAATTTTTCATTTTCTTGTGCATAAACAATTTCTGCCTGTTGCATACTTTCTACTGCTTTATTAATTTCATTTATTATTTCTTCATTTTCTTTTAAGAAGGCATCTTTTTCTTCTACTTTTTTAGAAATTTTTTCGTCAATGTCTTTTATATTTTTTTCAAGCCTTTTTATTTCTGCACTTCTGCCTAAAATGTTTACAGTCTTTTTGTTATTTGAACCTCCACTCATTGAGCCTGATGGATTAATTACATCTCCATCTAATGTAACTATTTTAAATGAATATTTATTGTCTTTAGCAAGTTTTATAGCATATTCCATATTTTCTGTTATTACTGTTCTTCCTAGTAAATTTTCTATAATGCCTTCATATTTTTTATTAGCTTTTACTAATTCAGATGCAATTCCTATTGTGCCTTCATTTTTGCTTAATATTTTTTCTAATCTTTTTCCCTTAACAGATGAGATTGGTAGAAATGTTGCTCTACCTAAATTATTTTTTCTTAAATACTCTATCATCTTTTTAGCGTCTTGCTCTGTTTCTGTTACTATATTTTGAAGGCTTGCTCCTAAAGCCATCTCTATTGCAAGTTCATATTTTGAATCTGTTGATATAATATTTGCTAAAACACCTTCAATTCCCCTTTTTAATGATGGGTTTGATTCACAAGCAATAAGCAAATCTTTTACACTTTTGTTATATCCTTCTTTTTCTCTTTCTGTTTCTATTAAAAAGCTTAATCTTGTTTGCTTCATCCTTCTTTCATCTGTAAGATCTGCTATTAATTTTTCATATTCTTTTGACTTATTTTCTAATGTTTCTTGTTTTTTTCTTATTTCTTCTAATTTACTTTGCTTTTCTTTTTTACTCTTTTCAGCCTCATTAAAATATTTTAAAATTTCATTTTTTTGTTCACGTTTACTGTCTAAATTTGAAATAATTTGTGATTTTTCTTTTTCTTCTTGTTTCCTTCTATTTTGATAGTTTTCATAGTTTGTATCTATTACAGCTATTTGATTTTGATTTTCATATTTTTGCTCTGTTAAGTTTTCTACTGTTTTCTTTTTATTTTCAATCTCAATTTCTTTTGCTGTTAATTTATTAGTAAGATTTTCTAGTTCTTTACTTTTTTCTTCTAGTTCTTTTTCAAATTTTTCTTTATTTTGAGCTAAACTTTCTTTTTTACTTTCTTTTGATTTTTTCTCTTCTTCTAAATTTAGTATATCTTGCTTTGCTGATGTTATTTCCCCTTCTAATCTTTCTTTGTTTTGAATATTATTTGATATTCTTTCTTTGCTAATATTTATATTTGAAGTAATTTGCTCTATCTTAGTCTTACTTTCAAATCCAATATTTTGCATCCTTTCAATTTCTTCTGTTAAATTATCTATTTCTTGTTTTAACTTTTCTTTTAATTCTTGCATATCAGAAAGTTTATTATTTTCTTCATTTTGTTGATTTTCAAAAATATCTTTATCATTTTTCAAACTTTCTAGCTTTTCCTTATATGTATCTATTTTGTATAAAAATAATCCTATTTCTATATTTTTTAATTCTTCTCTTAAATCTAAAAAATGTTTTGCTTTTTCAGATTGAAGTCTTAATGGCTCTAAATTAGCCTCTATTTCTGACAAAATATCATTGATTCTAATTAAATTTATTTTTGTTTGCTCTAATTTTTTTTCTGATTCTTCTCTTCTAGTTCTATATTTTACAATTCCTGCAGCCTCTTCAAAAATATGTCTTCTATCTTCTGATTTATTGCTTAATATTTCATCTATTTTACCTTGGCCTATTATTGAATATCCATCTTTTCCAATACCTGTATCCATAAATAGTTCTAATACATCTTTTAATCTGCAAGGCACTTTATTTATAAAATATCCTGACTCTCCTGTTCTATAAAGTCTTCTTGTTACTGTTACTTCTGCATATTCAATTGGTAAAGTAGAATCGCTATTATCTATTACAATTGAAACTTCTGCAAATCCTACTGGTTTTCTATTTTGCGTTCCAGCAAAAATAACGTCTTCAGATTTTGCTCCTCTTAAAGACTTCATACTTTGCTCACCTAGTACCCATCTGATACTATCTGAGATATTACTTTTTCCAGATCCATTTGGTCCAATTACTGTTGTTATTCCTGGTTTAAACTCTAAAATGGTTTTATCAGCAAATGATTTGAACCCTTGCAATTCTAATTGTTTTAAATGCATTTTGTCTTTTCCTTTTAAATACTTGTTTTACTTATTAGATATTATCATATTTTATAAGTTTTTTTCTATATTTTCTATTAAATCTGTGCTACTTTCTAGCTCAAAAACATTTTTAGATTCCAGATTTTCATAATAATTTTTTATACTTAAATTATCACTTATCTTTTTTAATGATGCTAATTTTATATTATACATATCACATATTATAGCAAGTGAGTGTAATTCCATATCAAAAATAACATCTTCTTTTATATCAGTACTTGTTACAAAGCTTTCTGCTGAATAACAAGGCAAATTTTTGATATTTTTTGATGTAATAAGTTCTTGATTTCCTACATCCATACTATATTTTTCTTCATCAGGAATATTCCACTCTAAATTATATGATTTAGATATACTCACCCAAGAACCTATTTTTTGATTAGTTGAACCTGCATAGCCTATATTAATTATTATGTCTGGCTTTTGGTTATTCTCTAAATATTTTGTTACTTCTATTGCTGTTTTTTGTTTTCCTATTCCTGTTATTATTAATGTTTTATTTTCAAGCCTATATATATTTTTATCTATACATTTTAATCCTAATTTTTCTGCTATTTGCTTTCCTTCTTTTTCCATAGCACAATGCAATAATATATTTTTCATTTTTTTCTCACTTTGTATAATATAACCATTATTTTTTATTCTTTAGATAGTGAAATTTTAGCATATCCATTTCCACTTCTATTCTTAGCCGTTGTCGTAACACCAGTTGCACTACTTGTTTTGTTTGAACCTTCTCCTGCTCCTCCTGATGAGCCTTCTCCACAATGTCCACCATTACCACCTTTGGCAATTATAAGAATATTATTTTGTGAAGATAATTCTCCTTCTGTAGTAGAAATATATGTTGCTTTTCCTCCACTTGCACTTACAGTAATATTAGTTTCTTCAGTTGTATTATTTCCATCTTCTTGTTCTGTTTTTGAAGAATCCTCACCTTTTTTCCCTATATACACATAAAGGGTTTGTCCTTTTTCTAGTTCAACTGTTCCTTTTGCATATTCTCCTTTATCACCAGAAGATGTTTCAGTTTCTCCAGTTTTTTTCGTTAATGACGCACTTCCACCTTCTGCACCATATACTTCTAAAATATATTTTCCAGATTTAGTTACTGTATATGTTTGAACTTCTCCTGTGTATCCAAATATTTGAGTTGTAGCATTTATTTTTTCTAATTGCTCATTGTAAGATTCACTCATCCCTGTATCATACGTGTTTTGCAATATCATTGTTTCTTGTATTTGTGCTTTCCTTTTTGAAGATATAAATATTAAATTTGTCGCTAAAACTACAAGAATAAATAATATAGTTGCTAAGACTATTAATGTAACTGAACCTTTTTCACTTTTTACCATAATAAAATTTTTC
>CANQCW010000046.1 GCA_947591055.1 uncultured Clostridia bacterium
TTGCATGTCTTATGTGCGCCGCCAGCGTTTATCCTGAGCCAGGATCAAACTCTCATATTAAATATTTTTAGAGTTTTAAGCTCATTTTAAATCTGTTTTGTAGCTTTACTATATTTGTAATGATTACTATTACTTCTATAGTTTTCTACTTTTTTGGTAGTACTTAAACTACCGCTTTTATTGGTTTCTCAAAAGATTCATTGTTTATTTTTCAATGTACTTTAACGTTTGGCTTTTGTGCCGAACGTTATATATTATACTATGCTCATTTTTAAAAGTCAACACCTTTTTATAACTTTTTTTGACTTTTTTCTTAAATAATTTATTAAATTATTTAAATATTTAAAGAGCAAAATAAAAAAACTAGTTTTAAAGTGATTTTTTTAATTGAGTGAATTTAACTAATTTCCTCTGTACATTTATAATAATAGCATATATAAACTTTTAAGTCAAGTGTTTTTTTACAAATATTTTTAATTTTTGTAAACTTTTTGTAATATTTGTTTTTCATATTTAAAATTGAAAATTTGTATATACTTTTTTAATTTTGGAAATAATACTTTTGCAATACATATTAAATAGTTGCTTTGCTCTATTTAATTACTTATATTGAAAGTGAGGACTTTTATTTGATTAACAAGGTAGAAATTTGCGGAATTAATACTTCAAAATTACCTATGCTATCAAATGATGAAAAAGATGTACTTCTAAAAAAAATTAAAAACGGTGATAAAGATGCTAGGCAAAAGTTTATTAATTGTAATTTAAAATTAGTTTTAAGTGTTATTAAAAAGTTTAAATCTAGAAATGAAAATGCAGATGATTTATTTCAAGTTGGGTGTATTGGGCTAATTAAAGCTATTGACAATTTTGATATTTCACAAAATGTACAGTTTTCAACTTATGCTGTGCCTATGATTATTGGTGAAATTAGAAGATATCTAAGAGATAATAATCCTATTAGAGTAAGTCGTTCTACTAGAGATTTAGCTTACAAAGCATTAATGGTTAAAGATAAATTTTCAAAAGAAAATCAAACAGAGCCTACTATAGAGCAAATTGCAAAAGAATTAGGTACAACAAAAGAAGAAATAGCTTTTAGCTTAGATGCTATTCAAGATCCTGTTTCTTTACAAGAGTCTGTTTCTGGTAATGATACTGATAATTTATGCATCATGGATCAAATTAGTGATAAAAAAAATACTGATGAGCATTGGGCTGAAGATATTTCTATTGCAGAGGCTATGAAAAAGTTATCTGATAAAGAAATGACCATTATTCAAAAACGTTTTTTTGATTGCAAAACTCAAATGGAAGTTGCTGATGAAATAGGTATTTCTCAGGCTCAAGTTTCTAGATTAGAAAAAAGTGCTATTAACCATATAAAAAGATCTTACAAGTAATTAAATTTAAAACTATAAAATAATTTGACAGAATATTTTACCTATAATTAAGTTTATGCCAATAATTTAGTTTCATAAAAATATCTTGAAAGTAATATATTTAAATATGAGGTCTTAGATTATTAATTTTAAACTTTAAGTTGTGCAGAAAGGATTATTTTATGGCTCAAAAAGGTATGGATTTTAGACATAAGGAAGTTATAAATATAACTGATGGAAAGAGGCTTGGATATGTTCAAGATGTATGTGCTGATTTAACTACTGGTAATATCACTTCCATTATTGTTCCCGGTTCCTCTAAAGCATTTAGTTTTCTTTCTTCTAATAATGATATAGTTATTACATGGGATAAAATTCGAACTATTGGTGATAATGTTATACTCGTTGAAATTTAATATTTACATTATAAAAAATACACTTTAAATGTTAGATTAAATCATTAACATTTGAAAGTGTATTTTTACTTGTTTTAATTTCTTATATAATTAATTTTATTTTATAATTCATTTCCACAATTATTGCAGAATTTTGAATTTGCTGGATTCATATTTCCACATTTTTTGCACATTTTTAAACTTCCATTTTGATTTTCTTTTTCTGCTTCTACTTCTTGTTTATCATTAGATTGAGCTTGTTCGTTTACGTTTTCTTCAGTTGGCATTTGAGCTTCTTCTGAAACATTTTTTTCTTGCTTTGGTTCATTTTCTTGATTTTGTGTTTGACTAACTTCTTGCACATTTTCTTGTGGTTGTTGTTGATTTTCATAAGGATTATAATTTAATGAATTTCCTTGTTGATTTTGATTTTGCCATGGTGATGTTGCATTTCCTCCCATCATGCCTCCTGTTGCCATATTCATCATCCCTATACCCATAAATCCATTTGCTGGTCCATTTGCATTTTGTGCTGCATTTTCTACTGCATTTGCATAAGCTGTTGTCATTTTTCCTTGTTGCATGTATGAATTTGATCCTAATTCATATTCATTTATTTTCTTTTCTGATTCTTCTTCTAGTGATACAGATTCAACTGAGAAACTTATTAATTTTATTCCTCTTCTTCTAATTGATTCATCAAATATTCTTTCTTCCATCATTTGCTTTATTTCATCTGTCTGACTTGGCATTTCTAAAACTGGTACTTTATGCTCTGAATTTCCTAATTCATTTAGTATATTTTGAAATGCTGCCATTACTTCACTTCTTATTTGTCCAACTACTGAAGATGTATAATATATATCTGCAGTTCCTGACAATTCTTGCATAAAAATTGCTGGATTGTCTATTTTAAATGTATATGTTCCATAGCAACGTACTTTTACACTTAATGGTGTCATTGTATTTGTCATCCTATTTGGTATTGGGTGAGACCAGTCTTGAAATGGTATTGGTGTTGATGTTCCAAATTTATTTTCCATTATTTCTTTTAGATTAAAGAAAAATACTGCTTGTTGTTTTGATGTTGCTCCATCATATGTAAATCTTGCCCACATTTCTTTAAATGAGTCTTTAAATTGTCCTGCAAAAAATGATGGTGTTGATGATGTATCAAATTTATATATACCATCTTCTGCTGTTGCATCTATTACCTTTCCATTATCATATATTATTGCACATTGTCCTGGAGCTACTATTATTGTACTTCCATTTGTTATAACTCCTGTTGGTGTTGTTTTTCTTACCATTAAAACATCACCTGTCATATCATCACAACGAATTGCTTCCTTCCATTGATCTCCTAATGTGCTTGATACTGCACTTACAGCTGCTTTAATTAATCCCATAATTTCCTCCTTTAAATTTTTCCTATTAATTTTATTTATTTTTTTATTATTATCTATTTTTATTATTTAACCTTTTTGTATTATCTAATTTTTTCTTGTTAAATTTGATAATACCCATCCATGATCTTCTGTCGTAATAACACTATTACAGTATTCACATCTTCCTGATGATGTAATTGTTGTTGGTGCTCCACAATTTGGACAGTTTGTTGTTTTTAATCCCGTTTGTCCTGTAACAGTTGTTTTACCTATTGTTCTAACAAATGTTAAAGTATATGTATGATAATACTCTTTTGTTTTGTCTCCTTTAATTACTTTTTTAGTAGTCGCATCAATTATATAGTCGCCCATCCTAGAATTCAAATCTATTTTTAATACATCATTTTCTCCATTTTGTTCAAATGATAAGAAGTGCACCCAATTTACGCATATCCTTTCCATTACATTTATTTGATTATTTTTTATATATCCTTCTAGTTGTGCTTTATGTTGTTCAAATAATTCTTCTGCTTCAAATGGTCTTATCTTCTCCCAGTCTCTATCTGTCCATGCATTTTGCAATTTTACAAATACATCTTTTGCAAATCTTTGGAATTCTTCTTCATTAAAGTTTGGATCTACCTGTTTTATTTTGTTTATTACTAAATTATCATTATATGACTGCGTTGACATTATATTTGAAAAAATATCATTTTTAATATTTTTTGTTTTAGATTTCATTTTAGATTTTATTATAGAAACTATAATTATTATAACAACTACAGTAAGATAAAATCCCAAATCTCCACCTAAAAATATTGGGAAATAGCTTGAACCTCCACTATAGTCAGAATCCCAGTCAGAGTCCCAGCTTGATCCTGAATCCCAACTCGAACCGGAGTCCCAACTTGATCCTGAATCCCAGCTTGAACCTGAGCTATAATCTTCAAAACTTCCTACATCTGCATAAGTATATGTAGATATTGTTATCATCATAATTGTAAATAATACTATTTTTTTTATTTTTTTCATTTTTTTCTCTCTTTTTCTCTAAATTTTATTATTATCATTTGGTTCTATTTCATCATTTGAGCTTTTTTATTCTATAATAATTGCAATTACTAAAAATACTATAGGAAGTATAATTTCTTCTTTATTATATTTTCATTTATTATATAGTAATGATTTTTTTTAGTCAATTATTTAAAAAAATTTCATCCTGTTTTACTCAATATTTCTTTTTTCATTTTTCCTATAATTTTCTTTTCTAATCTAGATATGTAACTTTGTGATATTCCAAGCATATCTGCTACCTCTTTTTGTGTTTTTTCATCTCCTGTGGTAAATCCAAATCTTAATTCCATTATGTTTTTCTCTCTTTTATTTAGCTTTGATATAGATAGTTTTAACAATTTTTGATCTACTTCATCTTCTAATCTTCTTGATGTTATATCCTCATCCGTTCCTAAAATATCTGATAGTAACAATTCATTTCCATCACTATCTTGATTAAGTGGCTCATCTATTGATATTTCACTTTTTATTCTATTACTTCTTCTCAAATACATTAATATCTCATTTTCTATGCACCTTGATGCATAAGTAGCTAATTTAATTTTTTTATCCATGTTAAATGTATTTATTGCCTTCATTAATCCAATTGTTCCTATTGATACTAAATCTTCTATCCCAACTCCTGTATTTTCAAACTTTTTTGCTATATAAACAACTAATCTCAAGTTATGCTCTACTAAGGTTTTCTTTGCATTTTCATCTCCTCTATCTAACTTTATTATTTCTTTTTCTTCATCTTCTGGTGAAAGTGGTGCTGGTAAGTTTTCACTTCCTCCAACGTAAAATATTCTTTCTATTTCTTCTATATTTAAAATCTTATTATACATTTTGTTTAACATTTCTAATATTCTCATTTTCTCTTCCTCCTTCAAGTATTTCTAAACCAATTAATGCAGAATAGTTTTTACTAATTTTTTTATCATATATTCCTATTATTACTTTTTTTGTAATAATTTGATTTTCATTATATTTTATCTTTACATATTCTGGTCTTATTCCTATTAACATCCCATTTTGCTTTCCAATTGATTTAAAAGGTATAAGTCTTATTTTTAAATTTTCATCACCTCCTATTAATTTATTTACATCTATGATTTCTTGCATTACTTCTTTTTCAACTATTATTACAGGCTTTTTAGATATTGGGTCTTTTAATGTATTTCCCGAATCTATATATCCTTTCATTTTTACTTTTTTATTATTTACTACTATTTCAAGTTCACATAATAAATCTTTTATTTTCATTTGTCTTTTATTAAGGCTAAACGAATATTGTATTATGAAAAATCCAACTAATCCTGCAATTAATGTTATTTTCATTGGATATGTTCCTACTAATACTCCATTTTGAAATGATACTCTTTTTGGTGAAATCATATAGAGCATTGCCAAAGCACACCCTCCAATTACAAATGATGCCAAATAAAACAGCAGTAAATTTTTTAATAATTGCTTAGCGTTTTCATTATTAAATGCTACATAAATCATTATTACTGAAAGTAATATTTTCATAAATAATGTTGAATATATTGGTATTATTTTTAAATAAGATATTATTGCATATAAAGCTCCTAACACACTTGATATTATTAGTTTAAAGTTCTTCATTTTCCTTTTTTGCACAAATCCCGTAGCATATAATATTATGTAATTCATTAAAGCATTTTCTAAAAATACTATATCTAAATATATTGTCATGTCCTTTATTTTAGTATCTTCTATTTAAAAAATCTGTCATTTCTTGATACAAAGCATAAAAAAAGACTTGCCTTTTTAGACAAATCTTTTCTTTATTTTTCAATATTTTTTTGTTTTGTATCAGCATAGGAAAAACCTAGAATCCAAATTTATGGATTCTAGGTTTGTTTTAAATGAAACTTATTCAGTTTTAATTAATTCTTCTATCGGGTAAGTTTTAAATGTCAGTCCGTCTACAATTTGAATTGTTCCTTCATATTCATCAATGCTTATAGATTGATATTTTGGTTCTAATATTACATTTCCTTCACCATCTAATACTCCATATAAGCCATCATTGATAAATTTTCTCAATCCGTTCCAACATGGTAGTGGTGATATCCAATCATACTGTGGTACAACAATTACCCTACCACCATTTTCAACTAGTCCTTCCTTACCATTTTTCCTTACGACTATTTGGTTAAGTTTATCACATATACCAATTTCGTCAAAATCGGATGCACTTGCAATTTGGCCTTTTACTATTCTTCTTTCTGCCAATTCTTTTGCTGCTTGTCCTTCTACTATAGATGAATCATCCATAGTAGTAGATGAATTAGCCCTAGCAATATTGTATGTAGCAAACGCTGTAAACATCGAAATAGCTACAATACCATATAGAATAGCAATTGAAACAATAATTGAGGCAATAATTGTAATTATTTTTTTCCGCTTCATTTTTTTCCGCTTCATTTTTTTCCGCTTCATTTCTTTCCGTTTCATTTTTTCCTCCTAAAATATAGTACAAACTATAGTTACGTTTTTTATTATATTACATTTACATAATATTGTCAATCTTCTAAAAAACTTTTAATTAACGTTAATTGAAATTTTCAATTTAATATAAAAAACATTTTTGATTCATAAATTTTAAAATAGCGAAAACCTTTTTTAAGTTTTCGCTATCTATATATTATTTATTTGCATTTTTATTCTTTTTTAAAAATGGAGGGATATCTATATCTAATCCTTCTTTTTCTGGTACTGGAGTACTTTGTGTTTTTATCCAAGGTTTTGCTCCGATACTTGTTTCTTTTGTTCCTGGCTCTTTATCAAATCCTGTTGCTATTACTGTTATACAAATATCTTCATCTAGGCTCTTATCTACTACTGCACCAAAGATTATATTAGCTTCTGGATCAACACTTCTTTGTACTAATTCTGCTGCTGTATTTACTTCATGCAATCCCATATTTTCTCCACCTGTTACATTAATAATAACTCCTCTTGCTCCTTCTATTGTTGTTTCTAGTAGTGGACTTTGTATTGCTTGTTTTGCTGCATCTTCTGCTCTATTTTCTCCAGATGCTCTACCTATTCCCATATGTGCCATACCTGTATTTAGCATTACTGCTTTTACATCTGCAAAATCTAGGTTTACTAATCCTGGTATTTTGATTAAGTCTGATATACCTTGAACACCTTGTCTTAATATATCATCTGCCATTTTAAAGGCTTCTAACATTGTTGTTTTTCTATCAATTATTTGTAGTAATTTATCATTTGGTATTACTACTAAAGTATCTACTTTTCCTTTTAAGCTTTCGATTCCTCTTTCTGCTTGAGTAAGTCTTTTCTTTCCTTCAAATGTAAATGGTTTTGTTACTACTGCTATTGTTAATATTCCCATTTCTTTTGCTATAGATGCTACTATTGGTGCTGCTCCTGTACCTGTTCCTCCACCCATACCAGATGTAACAAATACCATATCAGCTCCTCTAATTGCTTCTGATATTTCTGTTTTACTTTCTTCTGCTGCTTGAGCTCCTATATCAGGATTTGCTCCTGCTCCTAATCCTCTTGTTATTTTTTCCCCTATTTGAATTTTTGTTTTAGCTTTTGATAGCATTAGTGCTTGTTTATCAGTATTTATAGAAACAAAATCAACTCCTTCTATTCCTGAATCAACCATCCTATTAACTGCGTTATTTCCTGCACCACCTACACCAATTACTTTGATTACAGCTGTTTCGTCTGTATTTAAGTTTTCTTCATAGTTATTATTGTCTAACAACATAACGTTTTCCCTCCTATTTTATTTACCTTTTTTACTTACTTTATTAGGTTTATGAATAAAAGAAATCCTTTACTTTTTCTAATAAACCCTGAAAGAAGTTTTCATTTGAATTTATATCTAAGCTACTTGATACTGTTTTTGCAAATGGTCTTAATGCTATATATCTAACTAAAGCATAAGCCGTTGTATAACAAGGTTTTATCACACCAGCTATTTTATTAGTTGCCATTTTTACTGGAATATTTAGTGTAATTTTTCCTACTATATCGCTTTTACTTATATTAGTGATACCTTGTCCAGTTAGAATTACGTTGTTTATTTTTGGCTTTACGCCTTCACTAGTTATATCTTTATTAACTAATTCAAATATTTGCTCAATTCTTGCTTCTATTATTTCTACAATATTTGAACTTCTAATAATTTTGTTTCCATCCTTAGCTGTATTTAATACAACTTCTGTATCATTATCCATATAAGATTTTAATGCTAGTCCATATTGTCTTTTTAACTTTTCTGCTTCATCTGGAGATATATCTAATACTAATTTAATATCATTAGTAATATTAGCTCCTCCTATTGGTATTGCATTTGTATAAATGAATTTGTCTCCATCAAATACACCAATATCTGTATTTTCTGAGCCAATATCTAAAAGCATTATGTAATCTTTTTGGTCTGAATCGTCGAGTATTAAATTTTTTTCAGCAAGAGTTATAGGAACCATTCCATCTATGTCTATATCAACTTTTCTAAATATACTAGAGATTACTTTTATATATTCTTTGTCTGCTAAGATAAGTTCTGCATTTAATGTAAAGGTTGAACTGAAAGCTCCTACTGGGTCTTCTACTCTCTTCCCATCTTCTAGAACAAAATCATTTGTTATTATATCTATTATTTGTTTTTCATCAGGTATGTCCACGTCTTTTGCCTGCATTATCGCATTTTGTACATCTCTGGAAGATATTCCTGAATATTTATCTTTAGCTGATTTTGTAACACTATTTTGAACTATTGTGACATATTTTCCTGGGATTGTAATATATGCAGAATTAATTTTCATGTTCATCTCTTTTTCTGCATCTTTTATTACCGATGAGATAGATTCTGCAAGAGAATACTCATTTACTATTTTTCCTTTTTGTATGCCACTAGATTTTTTACAGGTGTTACAAATGATTTCAATCTGATTAAAATTATTGACTTCACCAACAACTAAGCTGACTTTAAATGCACCTATGTCAATGCCTACAATTATATCACCTATAGCCAAAGTAAATTACCCCCAGT
>CANQCW010000047.1 GCA_947591055.1 uncultured Clostridia bacterium
TTAAAGAAATTTGTTAATGAAAGAGGAAAAATTCATCCAAGAAGAACAACAGGTGCATGTGCAAAACATCAAAGAGACATAACTACAGCTGTAAATAGATGTAGACATATTGCAATGTTACCATATTCACAAGACTAATTATATACGTTAGAATAAAGAGCTGTAATCAAGAGTTATATAGGATTACAGCTCTTAAATTTAAAATATTATTTTAGATTAGAAAATCAAAAAGTTTTTTGATCTAAGATAATTATGCTTTAGTTAAAAGAGAAGTGAATCAAAAAACACTTGTTATGCAAGTGAGATTAAATCTTATTTTAATCTTTGAAAGGGATTTTTAATGAAAAAGAAGAGAGTTATAGCGATAACAATAGTAGTTATAATATTAATTATAATGCTTATAGTTGCTAATTTTAATAAAAAAGAAAAAACTTTAAACAATAATTTTAAAATATTAACATCATTTTATCCAATATATATAATGACTCAAAACATTACAGATGGTGCTAAAAACATAGAAGTTAGCAATATGTCTGATGTTAATGTGGGATGTATTCACGATTATTCTTTAACTACATCTGATTTGAGAAAATTTGAAACAACGGATGTATTTATAGAAAATGGAAAGGATTTAGAAACTTTTACAGAAAACATTGTTAGTCTCTATCCAGATATTAAAATAATTGAAAGTGCAGAAGATGTTTCTAATATCATAGAAGATGAAGATGAAAAAAATGCTCATATTTGGCTTTCAATAGACAACTATATAATGCAAATAAATAAAATTGCTGATAAACTTGCAGAGGAAAATACTGAAAATGAAGCAATATACTTTGACAATGCTAAAGAATATACACAAAAATTATATACTTTAAAACAAGAATATAGTAACATTAAAAATAATCAAGAAAAAAAGGCAGTCTGCTTAAATGAAGCTTTAGAATATTTATTAGAAGATTTAAACATAAAGGGGATTAACATACAGTCAGACCACGAGCAGTCAACAATTTCAGCAGAGACTATGAAAGAAATCATTGAAAAAATGAAAGCAGAAGATATAAAAGTTATTTTTATTGATAAATATGACAACAAAAATGTAGCAGAATTATTAGCAAATGAAACAAATGCAAGTATTTATACTTTAAATTCAGCTATGACTGGAAATGATGACAAAGATAGTTATTTAGACATAATGAAAGAAAATCTAGAAATTATAAAAAATATAGAATTTTAGAAAAAGGTTTATAGGCAACCTTTTAAAAACCTAAATATATTAGACAAGGAGTTTAGTATATAGTATGGAAGCTTGTGGCTTACATTGTACTAAAATTGAAAACATATCTGTAAAAATAGAGAATCAAACTATTTTAAAAGATGTTACTTTTGATGTTCATTGTGGTGAACTTACAATGATAATTGGTAAAAACGGAGCAGGTAAATCAACTCTTTTAAAAGCATTACTAAATGAGATTGAGCACACTGGAAAAGTTGAATTTATTGATATGAAGGAAAACAAAAATAAAAAAATAAAAATTGGTTATGTTCCACAATCATTAAATATCGAAAGAAACATGCCAACAAGTGTGTATGATATGTTTGCATCTTATATATCTGATAAACCAGTGTTTTTCAAAAAAGATGCGGAGTTATACAAAACAATCAAAGAATGTTTGAAAACTTTTGGAGCAGATAAGTTAATTGATAATCGAGTAGGAAATTTATCTGGAGGAGAACTTCAAAGAATACTTCTTTCAATAGCTACATATCCAATTCCTAATTTACTTATTTTAGATGAGCCAGTATCTGGTGTAGATAGAAATGGTACAAGAGATTTTTACGAAATATTATATAAATTAAAAGACAAATACGATATGTCAATAATACTAGTATCACACGATTTAGAACTAGTAAAAAAATTTGCTGATAAAGTTATTTTATTAGATAAAGAAGTAAAAAAACAGGGAACAGTAAATGAAGTTTTTGAAAGCAATGAATTTAAAGATTGTTTTGGCAATATATAACGTAAGGTTTTAGAAGGGATAAAAATTAATGGATATAATTTATAATATTTTAGAAACCATACTTTCTTTTGAATTTATGCAATATGCATTTATGAAAAATGCATTTTTAGCAATATTATTAGTTTCACCAATATTTGCAATTCTTGGTACAATGATTGTAAATAATAAAATGGCATTTTTCTCAGATGCCTTAGGTCATTCAGCACTTACAGGTATTGCAATAGGAAGTATTTTAGGAATAAGCAATATGAATATATCAATGTTCATATTTGCTGTAATATTTGCTATATTACTTAATTTAGTAAAGAATAAGACAAGCTATGGTGCAGACACAATAATTAGTGTATTTTCTTCAATAGCAATAGCCTTAGGTTTAGCGATTTTAGCTCAGAGTGGAAGTTTCAACAAATATTCTAGTTACTTAGTAGGAGATATACTTAGTATATCAAAAATAGAAATAATTTACTTATTTATTGCCTTTATTTTAGTATTTATTTTTTGGGGTAAATTATTTAACAAGCTAAATGCAATAAGCATTAATCCAGTGCTTGCTAAATCTAAAGGAATCAATGTTAAATTATTAGACAATATGTTTGCAATTATAATTGCTGTAATGGTTATGATTTCAATTAGATGGGTAGGAATTTTGCTTATAAACTCAATGATGATACTTCCAGCAGCATCAAGTAGAAACATTGCTAAAAATATGAGAAGCTATCACGCATATTCAATAATATTTGCACTTTTCTCTGGAATTGTAGGATTAATTATTTCATATTATACAAATATACCAACAGCACCAATGATAGTAATTTTGTCAGGTATTATTTATTTTATAACATTTGGGGCAAGAAAAGTAGTAAATAAATAGCATATTTGACACTTAGAAAGGAATTTCTTATGAGTAGTAAAAAAACAAGTAAAAAAAGTTCTAATTCAGCAAAAGCAAGTAAAAAAGGAAAAAAGAAATTAAGAGCAGTAATTTTATTTTTAATAATTATAATTGCAATAGCAATAGGAATATTTATCTATACAAATAGAACAGAGCCATCACTTGCTTTAAAAGAATATTTTTCAAAGCTTGAAAATAAAGACTATGAAAGTATGTATGATTTAGTAATAACAGATATGTCTAAAGAAGATTTTATTACAAGAGTAAAAAATATTTACGAAGGAATTGAAGCGACTGATATATCAATTACGATTGCAACAAATTCTTCTAATAAGGAAGAAGAAGGGATAACTAATATAACTTATACAAATTCAATGCATACGTTAGCTGGTAACATAAGTTTTATAAATAATGCTAAGATGAAGCAAGTAGAAAATGAATATAAAATTTTATGGGATTCTTCATTAATATTTCCAGACTTAAATGATAATCAAAAAGTTAGAGTAAATACAGTTTCATATACTAGAGGAACAATTTATGATAGAAATGGAATTGCTTTAGCAAAAAAAGGGTCAATATATCAAGTCGGTATTGTTCCAGGTAAAATGAACGAAAGTACAGATTTAGACAAAGTTGCAAGTTTATTGGGAATATCAAGAGAAACAATTGAAAATAATCTTAATGCTTCTTATGTTAAAGATGACACATTTGTACCTTTAAGGAATATTTCAAGAGAAGAACAAGATTTAAAAAATGAATTATTACAGATAAAAGGTATAATGATTTCTGATTTAGATGCAAGAGTATATCCGTATAAAGAAGCTACATCTATTTTAACAGGTTATGTCCAAGAAGGAGAAGGAAAAACTGGTTTAGAATATGCTTTTAATGATAAGTTAAAAGGAGAAGATGGGGTAGAAATATACATAGTAGATGAAAATGGCTCAAAGGTTAAAACAGTACAATCTAAAGAGGTAAAAAATGGTGAAGATGTTAAATTAACAATTGATGTTAATCTTCAAAATAAAATATATGAACAATTTAAACAAGATAAAGGAGCTTTTGTATCAATCAATTACAACACAGGAGAGGTATTGGCAGCTGTAAGTACACCTTCTTATGATGCAAATGACTTTAGTATTGGTATAACAAATGAAGAATGGGAAAAATTACAAAATGATGCAAATAAACCAATGTATAATAGATACTTGGGAGCATATGCACCGGGTTCTTCATTAAAACCTATTGTAGGAGCAATTGGAATAAGTACAAATAGTTTTACAGCAACAGAAGATTTTGGAGCAAGTGGAACTAAATGGCAAAAAGATAGCTCTTGGAAGGATTTATATGTAACAACGTTAGAAACATATTCAGGAGATGCAAATCTAGAAAATGCTTTAGTATATTCTGATAATATATATTTTGCAAAAGCAGCTTTAAAAATAGGAAAAAATGAGTTTCAAAAAGGATTAAATAGTTTAGGATTTAATGAAAAAATTGATTTTGTACAAGATGCATCAAGTTCAAGCTATGGAAATATGGATAGTGAAGCGGAATTAGCAAACTCAGGATATGGTCAAGGTCAAATATTAGTAAATCCAATTCATATGGCAAGTATATATTCAGCATTTGCAAATGGAGGAAATATGGTACTTCCATATATTGAAAAAACAGAAAATATTGATGGAGAAGCAGTAACAAAAATATATAAAGAAGGAGTATTTTCAGATAGAGTAACAGATATTATAAAACAAGATTTAATTCAAGTTGTTGAAAGAGGAACAGCTAAAGCTTGCAAAATTGAGGGAAAAGTAATAGCGGGAAAAACAGGAACTGCTGAAATAAAAGCATCACAAACAGATACAAACGGAACAGAAATAGGATGGTTTAATAGTTTTGATGAAAATGGAACGCTTTTAATATGTATGTGCGAAGATGTAAAAAATCTTGATGGAAGTCATTATGTAGTAGGAAAGGTAAGAAATATATGGGAAAAATAATATGGAAACCGGGAACATTTGAATATCCAATTCCAGCTATAATGGTAAGTTTAGGTAATATGGAAAAATCAAATATTATAACAGTAGCTTGGACTGGAATATTAAATAGTGATCCAGCAATGGTTTATATTTCTGTAAGACCAACAAGATATTCTTATAATATAATTAAAGAAACAAAAGAGTTTGCAATAAATTTAACAACAAAAGACCTAGCTTATAAAACAGATTGGTGTGGTGTAAAAAGTGGAGCAAATGTTGATAAATTTAAGGAAATGCATTTAACAAAACAAAAAGCTCAATTTATAAAATGTCCATTAATTAAAGAAAGTCCTGTGTCGATAGAGTGTAAAGTAGAAAAAACAATAGACCTTGGAAGTCATACAATGTTTGTAGCAAGAGTATTATCAATAGATGCAGATGAGAAGTATATTGATGAAAAAGGAGCATTTGATATATCTAAATGTAATTTAATAGCTTATGCAAATGGAGGATATTATCAATTAGGTAAAAAAATAGGAAAGTTTGGATATTCTGTCCAAAAGAAAAAAGGAAAAAAATAGTAAATAAAAAAATGTTTTCTGTAAAAATAGAAAACATTTTTTGTGTATTATTCAGCATTTGCAAATTTTTGCTTAGTTTGATCAATTTTTGCTTGTTCTGCTTCTTCAGTTTTGTACCAACCTTTTTCAGACATTAAATTATAAAGCTTGTTTTGTATGTTTAAAGACTCTTCTAGTGCACATTGAAAAGCTTCGTGAACTTCAGCTGTCGTAGATTCTAATGTTCCGTGAAGATATAAATCACAAACACCTTTAATTACTAATAATTCGTTTTCCATTAAATCTCTGTCTTCCATAAAAAAAATTCCTTTCTTGTATGCATTTCTCATACATAATAAAACTTCTTATAATAGTTTTAAAAATTTGTCGTAAATTTCAGCATGCTTTTTTTCTAATTCTCCCATATAAGAAGATAATGCAACATCTTGTAATTTTGCAGATGTTTTAACTGAACATGATTTCATAAATTTTTCATGTCCTAATGCGTCTTCAACATATAAAAGTTCTTTACTTGTCATTTTTCATCACCACCTAAAAGTAATATTTCCCAAATAAGTTAAAATATTCATAAAAAAGGAAAATTATTGTTATAACAGAAAATTATTTTAAAGTACAATTTTACATTTTTATTTTAAATATCATAAATTTATATAAATTAAATATTCTTTAGTTATGCAAGAAAAATAATATTATATTATTGAAATAAACATATATTTAGGTTAGAATATAGATACAAAGTAATAACAAGAGAAAAAGAAGGGATAATATATGGATAAAGAGGATGATTTGTTTATAAAATATCCAGGATATAAAAAACTTTATGAATGTTTTATTGAACTTGCAAGAAATGATGCTCAAAAAGATGCAATTGAGCAAATCATGAAAAATGGTGAATATAATGGTTTTAAGTTAAATTCAATGTTATCAAATAAAAAGGATAGTCAAGTAGCTGAAAGAAATAGAAGAATAAATTTTGCTGAAATGATATTATTTGATGAAAATTTATTTTACAATCTTGCTAACAATGGATTAAATGTTTTTCATGGGACTAAAATAGATGCATTAGAAACTATATTAAGTAAAGGGCTTTTTAGTTCTTCAGAATTAAATGAAAAAGAAATTGAATTAAAAACTGGTGAAGAATATGCAATGAGCAGTAATCACATATATTCTGAGCATAAGCTTCCAAAAAGAGGATTTATTAGTTTAACTGATGATTTTACTACTTCTGCCCAATATGCGGGTTTTCCTTATGAAGAACAGGATGAATATTTCAAAAACAGAGGTGAAATCACAGAAAGGGATAAAAATATACCCATAATACTTTGTTTTAACGGAACTGATATTAAACAAGAATATGGTAAATCTTTGGTTAATGTTAAATCTGATTGTAATGAAATAGGGGTTACTGAATCTATTAATTCTTCAGATATTAAATGTATAATTACTTCATACGATAAAATGGACTATGTTAAATCTTTAGCTTCAAAATATGGAATAGATGTTTTAGGATATGATTTTAATAATAAATTTGAAAAAAGATTGATAGATAAAAAAGGAAAATTTTATAATAAATTGAACTACGATATAAAAATTGATGAACAAGAATTTGAAAGTAGTAAAGAAATAATAAAGGAAACATTAAAAGAGAGTAATAATAGAAATAATGATGTACCTAAAAGAAAACTTTTAGGAGAAGATTTGAGCATGAAACTTGCCTCAAATGTAAAATGGGATATAGTGTTCGATTTAACAAATAAATATAATAAAGAGAATTCTTTTATTCCTGTTACAGCTGATGAATTAATAGATAAATACAATATGAATGAAGATGTTGCTCAAAGATTAGCACTAGAAATTGATAAATTACTTGAAGGTTATATACAAAATAAAGTAGTTGAAGTAAAAAGAAAAAATATAGGAGATAAAACAAAGGATATACCAAGCAGTGTAGAAACAACGTACAATGAATTAAAACAAGAAGAAATTAAGTTCTTTGGAATTGCAAAAAAATTAGGTTTAGACTATTCAATAACTAGAACTGATGATACTGATATATATACAAAAATCGATGAAATAAAAAGAAATATGGAAAATATAAGTAGACAAATACAAAGAGTTGGTAATCCAGAAAAATTAGACAAAGTTGGCGGAGTATTGCAAGAATTAGAACAAATGACACAAGATGGAACAATAAAAACTGAGCATATTGCTGAATTAAAAGAAACATTTGAAAAAAGTTTTGATTCTAAAGTACAAGATTTAATAAGAAATTCAAAATTATCACGATTAGAACAAGAAAAAGGACAAGTTGAGAGTGAAAAAGTATCACTTATAGGAAGGATACTAGGAAAAGGAAAACTTAAACAAGCAAAACTGAACAATATAGACCTGAAAATGCAATTACTAAAACAGAAATATGGAAATGATAAAAATGAATATAGTTTAGAAGATAGTTTATCAGACTTATATACATATTCACAATGTGAATTAGACAGAAACCTTACACCAGAAATGCAAGAATTTTTAAGTGTAGTAAAAACAGATCCAAAATTATGGCAAATGATAGATCAACAGCAATTAAAACAGCAATTTAATGATAAAGTAAATAATAGACAGACCGAAGTGCAATTAGTTCCTATTGATAATGATAGAAAAATAAGCAATAGATATATGGCTAATATGTTGCAATTACAAAATAATGAAATGAGTAAACAAATACAAAATAATCGTGCAACAACAATAGCAAGGCAAAATGACTTATCTTCTGTTTCAATCAATGAGAATAGTGCATTAAATAGATTTCAAAATATGGTAAATAAGATAAACTTATCTACTCAAACAATAGAAACAAGACAACAACAAAGAGCAGAGCAAGAAAATGAAATGCAAATATAAAATTAGATAATAAGATAAGACTAGTAGAAGATAATATAAATAAATTAATATATTTTGGTAGAAAGAAGAGATAAAATGTTAGTAAGAAAAGAAAATGAAATTGAAATTTGGAATGATGCAATGGAAAAAGGAACAGGTAAAAGGACTATTATTTTGGGTATTGGAGCAATAATTTTTTTCCCTATTATTATGATGTTAGCAGGAATTGATTTTTCTATTAAAGAGACATATTATTTATTAGGTATTCTTTCTTTTCCTGGCATTGGTATAATAGTATCAGGATTAATTTTTATTAAGAGAGAAAATAAACATTTAATTGCAAGAGTTAATAGTAATTTTGTTGAACTATATTCGAAAAAAGGTACAAAACAAATAAATACTATGCAAATATCAAAAATAAATAAAATATCATCTTCATTAGGTAGTTATTTAGTATTATTTTATAATGACAATGGAAATGAATCTAAATATTCATTTGAAATAAGTTCGGCAAATAAAAATTTATTAGTAATAGCCATAAGAGAATATAATGACAAAGTAAAAATATTTTAAGTAACTCAAATTTAGTTTATTCTTCTTGTTGTAACTCATAAACTTCTATCTTAAAAGAAACAATTGTGGAAAGATTTAGAGAAATAGGATTGATAAAATTGCTAACAGTAAAATGTCATATACAGCGTTAATATATAAATAATCTTTTTTTTTTAATGTGACAAACTAAGGTAATTAAATAGTAAAAAGGGGAAACAAATGAGTAAATTAAAAAAAGAAAATCAAATATTAGTAATGCTTGCATTTTTTAGTATATCAGTTG
>CANQCW010000048.1 GCA_947591055.1 uncultured Clostridia bacterium
ATTTTTTTGTTACATATTCATTATATTCTTTAGGTGAATCTGTTGGATTCATAAGTATTTACCATCCTTTCTAAAAATTTAATCAAATGTCTCAAAATACTAAAAAGTTAAATTTAGCTATTGTTTTTGTTCAACCATAAATGTAATATCTAAATCAACATAGTATTCTGTAATTTTGTTTACAGTTATTTTTGCACGTTGTTCAAGAATCTTAACAGAAGTAACAAAATTAATTGTTTTTGAAACTTCTTCAACAGTTTGAACTATTGCATCTTTCCAAGAGACAGTTGATTTTCCTGTAACTTGTATGTGTTTTTCAATTCCCATATGTCAAACCTCCTAAATAAATTTATAGTTAATATTTCCAGTTCTACAAAAAATATACAAAATTTAAAAAAATATATTTACAAACAAATGTTTAAATGCTAAAATACTAATTAAATTAGACTTACATATAGAAAATTATAAGAAAGGGGAGTATGATTAATTTCATACAAAAGTAAAATGATAAATCATTTAAAAGGAACAATAGAAATAAAAAAAGATAGCTATATAGTTATAGATGTAAATGGAGTAGGTTATAAAGTTTCAATGACAGATACATCACTTCAAAATTTAAATTTAAACGATGCAATAAAAATATTTACATACTTAAGAATTTCTGAAGATGATATAAATTTATATGGATTTTTAAGCTATGAAGAGCTTTCAATGTTTGAATTATTAATTAGTGTTGGAGGAATAGGATCAAAATCAGCATTAAAAATTCTTTCTAATATAATGCCATCAAAATTTGCTTTAGCTGTAATTACAAATGATGTTGACACATTAAAAAAATTACCGGGTATTGGGGCAAAGACAGCACAAAGAATTATATTGGAATTGAAAGACAAAATAAAAATGAGTGAACAAGAGGCAGGACAAGACGAAAACATTATCCAAATACAAGGAAATGCAAAAGATGCAAAAGACGCTTTACAGGTATTAGGATATACAAGAAAAGATGTAGAAAAAGTTTTAGAAAAAATCGATATAAGTGGACTATCCGTAGAAGAAATAATAAAACAATGTTTGAAAAATTTATCTTAAATAAGTTATATAAAACTGAACAATAAATGATAATAAAAAACTTAATGAATATAAATTATAAAAGGAAAAATAAAAATGGACTTAAATATACCATTGGCATATAGGATGATGCCAAAAACTTTAGATGACTATGTTGGACAAGAACACATTTTAGGGGAAAACAAAATTTTATATAGAACAATAAAAGCTGATAGATTATCTAGTATAATTCTATGGGGACCTCCGGGATGTGGAAAAACTTCTCTAGCAAAAGTAATTAGTAATACAACAAAATATAAATTTATAAAATTAAATGCAGTTACATCTGGAGTAGGAGATATAAAAGATGCAATTGCAAGTGCAGAAAATACTTTACTTAATCCAAGTGGCAAATGTATTTTATTTATAGATGAAATTCACAGATTTAATAAATTACAACAAGATGCACTACTTCCTTATGTAGAAAATGGAACAGTAATATTAATTGGAGCAACAACAGAAAATCCATATTTTGAAGTAAACAAAGCTCTTATTTCAAGAAGTATGGTATTTAGACTAAATCCTTTAACTGAAGAAAATATTTATACATTATTAAAGAAATCTTTAGAAAGTGAAGATGGTCTTAAAAGTTTTAATGTAAAAATTAGTGATGAAATATTAAGAAAGTTTGCTATAACATCAAATGGAGATGTTAGAACAGCTTTAAATAACCTAGAAGTTGCAGTTCTTACAACTCCACCAAATAAAGAAGGTTTTATTAATATTACTAATGAAGTTGCTAAAGAGTGTGTTCAAACGAGAAAAGCAGTATTTGATAAAAATGGGGATTCTCATTATGATAATATTAGCGCATTTATTAAATCAATGAGAGGATCAGATCCAGATGCAACAGTATTTTACTTAGCAAGAGCTTTAAATGCAGGGGAGGACCCAATGTTTTTAGCAAGAAGGATAGTAATATCAGCAGCAGAAGACGTTGGATTAGGAAATCCTAATGCATTAGTTGTTGCAAATTCAGCAATGCAAGCAGTTAATATGGTTGGTATGCCAGAGGCAAGAATTATTTTAGCAGAAGCAGCAATATATAATGCAAATTCTATAAAATCAAATGCATCTTATAATGCTATAAATAAAGCATTAGATGATGTACAAAATAAAGATACGGGATTAATACCTATGCATATAAGAAATGCACCAGCAGAAGGTATGATGCTAGATGGTTACTCAGTAGGATATAAATATCCTCATGACTTTCCAAATCATTGGGTAGAACAACAATACTTACCTGATAAAATGTTAGGAACAAAATATTTTATACCTGATGAAAATGTTGATACAAGTAATATTCAAAAGAAAGATAATTAAATAAACAAAAAATTGAATAAATAAAAAAAGATTAAAGTTTGTAGTCCGCGTAGCGCCCAAGCACGCTAGTGCGCGACTGGAGCGTTTGCAATGCAAACTGCGACAACAAGGACAAAAACTTTAATTCTTTTTTTATTTAATATATTTATTATTCATTTACATTTTTATTATCTGATTTATTTTCAGCTTTTTCAGACTTTTTTTGTTTTTTATCATCTTTAAAGCTTTCTGCAACAGCACCTATACTTGAAAGTGCACTTGTAGCTTCAAATGGAATAAATACTTTGTTAGCATCACCATTTGCAACATCTTTTAATGTTTCTAATGATTTTAATTGTACAATAGTTTGATTTGGATTTGCCTTCATCATTGCATTATATACCATTTTAACTTCATCAGCTTTTGCTTCTGCTACTTTTCTTATTGCTTCAGCATCACCAGATGCTCTTCTTATTCTAGATTCTCTATCAGCATCAGCTTGAAGAATAGCAGCTTCTTTTTCACCTTGTGCTTTAAGTACAGCGGCTTGTCTTTCACCTTCAGCTTGAAGAATAGCAGCTCTTTTATTTCTTTCTGCGTTCATTTGCTTTTCCATTGCATCTCTAATATCTGGTGGAGGTGTTATATCTTGAATTTCAACTCTATCAATTGTACAACCCCATTTATTAGCAGCTTCATCAAGTATAGCTCTTAATTTATCATTTATAATATCTCTTGAACTAAATGTTGAATCTAAATCCATTTTACCAACTAAGTCTCTCATAGTTGTAACAGATAAATATTCAATACCTTTTTTCAAACTTTGAATTTCATATACAGCTTTTGTTGGATCAATTATTTTATAGAATACAACAGTATTAATTGTAATAGTAACATTGTCCTTTGTAATAACTTCTTGAGGAGCAATGTCTAAAGTTTGTTGTTTTAAACTTACAATACTGCGAACATGATCTACAAAAGGAATTATTATAGTAAGACCAGCATCAGCAACTTTATGAAATTTACCTAACCTTTCAATAATGTACACTTCTGATTGTCTAACTATTTTAATACTAAACATTAAATATATTACAAATAAAATGGCAATTATAATAAAAAACCACATAAAATAAACCTCCTAAAATATAACTATTTTAATTATATCATATGATAAGCAAAAAATAAAGTCTTTTTTCAATATTTGACATAAATTTTGTTTGAACTCAAGCATTATTATTAAGAAAAAAGGAAATATTACATTAATGTTACAGAAATATTAAATTATATAAAAAAATTAATATTGTTATTGATAATGGAAAATAAATAATATAAAATATAATAGATTAATAATTAATTATAGGAGGACCAAAATATGGCAACATTGAATCCTTTGGAGAAAAAAGCAAGATCATCTTTTATAAAAGGTTTAGTAATTTCAGGAGTTATTGGAGTAATAGGAGTAGCTGTTTTAGGGATGTTTATCTTTAAAATGAACGGAGAAGAGAAACAGAGAATAGCAGCGCAAAAGCAAGTATTAGTATTAAAAACTGATGTAAAATCAGGAGAGGAAGTTACATCTGATTTATTAACTGCAGAACTTGCAAATAGTGAAGTTGCAATACCAAATGCTTTAACTTTAGCTCAATTTAGTGAATTATCAACAATAACAGATGAAGCAGGAAATTTATTACCTGTTAAAGTTATTGCAAAAATAGATATGCCAGCTAAAACAATTATTTCAGAAGAAATGGTTACAATTGAAGATTCTGCAATATCAGATGACTTAAGAGAACAAGAATTTAATATGATTGTATTACCAACATCATTAGAAAATGGAGATACAATTGATATAAGATTAAGATTACCAAGTGGTGAAGATTATTTAGTAATTTCAAAGAAAAAAGTTAAACTTGCTGATTTAGGTGGAACTTATTCTCCACAAACAATTATATTAGATGTAACTGAAGATGAAATATTAACTATGAGTGCAGCAATTGTTGATGCTTATCAAATGGAAGGAAGTAAATTATCTGCTGTAAAATATACAGATCCAGGACTTCAAGCAAAAGCTACAGCAACATATGTACCTTCAACAGCTACAATTAACTTAATAAATACAGACCCTAATATAGTTCAAGATGCTAGAAATGGATTAATTGCTAGATACAACAACACATATAACCAATATAGAGGTGGAATTGATAATATACTAGGTGGAATTGATGAATCAACAAGAGAATCTGGAATAGAATCAGGAACAGGTACAGAAACTGCTACTCAACAATCTGAAAGACAAACTTACTTAGAGCAAATGTATGGAATGTAGGATACTTAAGATTAATAAGAAAGGATTAAGATAGAGTTGGAACAAGTAGGATTTATAGGTGCTTATGATAAAAAAGATTTACTTACTAATGTTGCTAAAGTTCTCAGCAATTTAAATAAGAAGGTTTTAATTGTTGATGCAACTACAATGCAAAGATTTAGATATATTGTTCCTAGAATAAGCAATGCAACAAATAATACTTATATAAGTGATTATCTAGGAATTGATGTAGCATTAGGATTTATGAATTTTAATGGAATTATGCAATATTTAGGACAAGCACCTGATTATGACTATGCACTTATTGATACTGATAACATACAAACATTAAATTCATTTATGTTACCTAATATAGCAAAAAATTTCTTTGTAACATCATATGATGAATATGAACTTCAAAGAGGATTAGAAATTTTTAAATTTTTAGGACAACCTATGCAAATATATAAAGTAATATATTCAGCTAATATTAACAATAAAGAAGAGGCATATTTAAATCATTTAGTAAATGGCATGAATATTACTTGGAAAAAAGAGAAAATAGAATTTGCTGATACAATAAATGATAGAAAAGCTATTTTAGAAAATCAAATCTCAAAAGAAATTAAATTAAAGAAATTTTCAACAACTTATAAAGATAGTTTAGAATATTTAATATCTTTAATGGCTGGAGAATATATAGAACAATCGCAAATAAGGAAAACAATAAAAAGTATGTAGAAAGGATAATGAAGATGTCAATTATAACATTTATGAATAATGACCAAAAAGAAAGTGGACAATCACTTTCAGTTGCAGCTATTGCAACCTTAATGGCAATAGAACATAATTATAAAATTTTAATAATTTCTACAGACTTTAATGACAAGACATTAGTAGAGTGTTTCTTTGATTCGAATAAAAATGGTAATCTTAAAAACATGTTTTCTAAATCATTAAATTCAGATATAGCAAACGGATTAGAGGGACTTGTTAGAATTTTTGCAAGCAACAGAGCTGATAAAAGTTTAATTGGAAATTATACAAAGCCAATATTAAAAGACAGACTAGATATTCTTGAGCCTCCAAGAACAAATGATTATAAGGAATATGTAAATATATCAACATATTTTTCACAAATTGCTGAGGTCGCTAATTCAGCTTATGACATTGTATTTGTTGATTTATCTAAAAAAATGCCTTTAGAAAATCAAAAAAAGATACTAGATTTATCAACATTAGTAATTGTTGGATTGAATCAAAATCAAAATTCAATGAAAGCTTTTGAAACTCTTAAGTTGGAAAATGAATTTTTTAGAAGAAAAAATGTCCTATTATTTATAGGAAAATATAATATGAATTCAGAATATACAGCAAAAAATATTGGAAGGTATTTAAAAGAAAAAAATACTCCGTTGGTTGTACCATATAATATTTTATTTGCAGATCATTGTGCAGATAGTAAAATTTTAGATTATTTTTTAGCAATAAAAGAATATAAACTTGGACAAGGAAAAGAACAATTCTTTTGTACACAGGTAAGAGATACAATTGAAAGGATAGACTACTTAAGGCAAGCAGAAGAATTTGGCTTAAATTACTAATGAAAGGAGTATCTTAAAAAATGTTTTTTAACATTATACTTATCGTTATAATTTTATTTTTAGCAATTGTTATTTTAAGAAGCAATTTGAAGAAAAAACGAAATTCAGAAGAAGAAAAAGATGTTGTAGTTGATGATAAAACTTATACATTGGATATGATGATGGGATTCGTAAAAAGGAGACTTGATGAAATAACAAAAGTAAACCTTTATGACTTAGGTCTTTCAGAAGAAGAAATAAAGAGAAGAAAAAGTAAAAAATATGAGCTTAAAAAAGCTTTAAAAGGTTGTACATATGGAGATGTTAATGATAAAAAATATATAAAAGAACTTATATTTGATTTACTAGTTAAAGAATATGGAGTTGATGAATCAAATGTATCAAAAGCAATTCCTTTTGATGTACCATCACTTTTAACACCTCAAGATAAATTTGATATAATAATACATATGTATAAAAAAGATTTTGGATATGAAGCTTTAACTCAACTTATAAAAAAATATAACTTAGCTGAATTAAAATATACATCAGGAGATGCAAAACCTTCATATGTTATTACTTCTGAAGAAATTAGTGATATATATGAAAAAGAGAATTTCAATTTAACATTTGATGATAAGTTAATGGTAGTTGTACAAAGAATATATCAAAGATACAAAGGATATAGTTCAATAGATGAAGTAAGAGATATGAACATAGATGGTGTATCAGGTGGTGTATCAGGACTTCCAGAAAGTTTTTTAAGCCAAGTTGCGCAAACTGATAGCAGTTACTTAAATCAAGTTATGGATCATAAAGTTCCACGTGCTTGTGATAGTATATGGATATTTTTCCAAGGTAAATCAATACGTTTAGAATTCTTATCATTTGGTACAGAAGCAGAATTAAAAAGAGTATGTCAAAATATTTACAAATACAATAACCCAGGACAACTTTCAGATACAAATGGTTACAAGATAAATGAAATGAAAGACGGCTCTCGTGTCGTTGTTGTTAGACCAAGCTTCTCAGAAACATGGGCATTTTTCGTAAGAAAATTCGATGTTAAGAGAGCAACTCTAGAACAATTAATTACAATACCAGGAAAAGAAGATACAATAGATTTACTAAAATATTTAGTAAGAGGAGCAAGAATAGTTTCTCTTACAGGTGAGCAAGGTTGTGGTAAAACAACAATGCTTATGGGTATGATTGAAAATATATATGAAACAATGAATATTCGTGTTCAGGAAACTGCGTTTGAGCTTCACTTAAGAAAAATATACCCTACAAGAAACATTTTAACATTTAGAGAAACAGATACAATTTCAGGACAACAAGGTCTTGATGTTCAGAAAAAAACTGATGGTTCTGTTAACATCATAGGTGAGGTTGCAACTGACCCCGTTGCATCTTGGATGATTCAGGCAGCACAGGTTGCATCTAAATTCACATTATTTACTCACCATGCTAAAACATTTCCAAACTTAGTAACAGCATTAAGAAACTCAATGCTTAGAAATGGAGACTTCACTAATGAAACTGTTGCTGCTGAACAAGTTGTACAAGTTTTAAACTTTGATATTCACTTAGTTAAAGACTTTAAAGGAAGAAGATATATTGAAAGAATAACTGAGTGTATTCCAGTTGAGGATAAAAATGAATATACTTATGATCATCAAAAAGAGAAAACACTAGAAGGAAAATTTGATAAATTTGTTGACAACACAACAAAATATTATACAAAAGAAACAAATAAAGAATTATTTAAATATATAAATATATTAGAATATCAAGATGGAGCTTATGTAATTACAAATAAAATTTCTGACAAAAACTTATCAGAAATGATAATGAATATGGATGACACTGATGCAGCTGGATTTAAAGAATTCGCAAATAGACTTTGGGGAGTTAAATTTACTGAAATAGGTGAAGTTATTCATTAAAATATAATAAAGTAATAAATAAAACAAAAGCAGGAGGTGAGCCTTTAAAAGTATGTCTTCAAAAATTATACTTATATTAATTGGTTTAGTAGCAGTATTATTTTTTGGAATAATAGTTGCATATTTAATACTTAGAAAAAAAATGCAAAATAAAGACGTCATGAGAATTGAGCAACTTAGAAAAGGCACAGAAACAAAAGGATTCTCAATGGAAGTTTTTTATCAAAAACTTTATGTTAAATTTTTAAAGACTCCTTTTTTAAAAAGATATCTATTAAAAATAAGACGTAGAATTGAAATTAATAACTTAGATGATGAGTTTATTACTAGACAAGAGAGTGCAAGAATTATATTTAAAGCTCTATGTATCATAATTCCATTAACATTAGTTGTAATAATGATTACAAATCAAAATTTACTTTTAATGTCGATTATATTAATTTTTGAACTATTTATCATAGACTCATTTGCAGATGGTATGGTTGATAAGTTAGATAATAATTTACTTACACAACAAATTGATTTTTTCGCAGCAATGAGACATTCATATCACGAAACCAATATGGT
>CANQCW010000049.1 GCA_947591055.1 uncultured Clostridia bacterium
ATGGCAGAAATCTTTAAAACAATAGTTACAAATAAAATAAGCATACCAAAAATAACACTTTATTATACAACAGACTTAAATCAAAATAGTGAATCATTAAGCAAGAGCTTATATGACTTTGTAGAGGAAAATGGTAAGTATAAAATAAGAAATGTAGAAGCAAAAATATTAGCTTAATTAAATAAGAAAATAAAAATAAAAATAAAAAAATTGTAAATTTTATGTGGCTTGTTGTCGCATCGCGCCACTGTCAAATTTACAATTTTTTTATTTTTTAATTATTATTATTATTTTTTCTAAAATTAAATGTTATTGCATCACTATTATTTATGTCGAAATTTAAATCAGAATTGTCTAATTGTATAGGATTTACATTTCCATTTTCATCATCATCTTCAAAGTGAGTATTTGTTGATAATAAATTCTTTTTCATGCTATGTTTTGAACGACTTTCTTCTGAAATACCACTTGTAAATTTAGAAAAGTTAAAGTATTTAATTTCTTGTTTTTCTTTATATTTAGAAGGTAAGAAGTCAAGATTTGCAGTTCCGTTTTCAATACCACCTTTAACATTTTTCAATTTGTACATACATTTTTTGAATTTTAATGATTGAATTTTACCAGGTTGATATTTAATTGAATATCCATATTGTGCATTTTTCTTACTATCATATTTTAATGTTTCAGCATTGAAACCAGTTTCTTTAACTGACCACTCCTTCTTATCACCTATTTCTTTAGACCACCACTCGTTGTCTTCTGGTGAGTTATTACCAAATACAATCTTATTGTTACAGTTTGCAATAATTGTATTTCCTAATTTTTCACCATGTGATAATAATTGTGATCTAGATTGAGCAGATACAACTGTTCCAACTCTATATTTTCTATATACAGTGAATATTGCTTCTGTTGCTGGACATATAAAATCAGGAAACTCATCAATATATAAGAAGTGCGGGATACGAGTATTTTCATTTCCAGGTCTTCTTAGTACAGAGAATTGCATTAATAATAAGAAAAATAATCCAAATGCTTTATGAGCAGTTTCTCCTAAATCTCCACGACGAGTACAAACTAAGCAAACATCACCATTTTCTAATACTTTATCATAATTTAAATTATTACTTCTATTACATAATATACTCTTAACACCAGGATATCTTAATAAAGTATCTAATTGAGCCATTGGAATAGATACAATTTTTTGCATCTCATTTCTATTTGGACTATCTTTGAAGAAATTCTTTCTAAAGTATCCTATTTGATTTGCATATCTTTCTGCAAGTTCATGGTCTTGCTCAAGAATTTTACACATTTTTTCTACAAGTTCGAAATTATTTAAAAGCTTAAGCATATCATCTATATTTGGTAATTTTCCATCATTTAAAATTGGATAAACTACTTTTAAAAGAATTGCTAGGTTTTCAATAATTTGATTTGATAAATTTTCTTGATAAGCTTTTTCCATTTCTGGATTCTTATCAGTATAATATCCTTTTAATACTGTTGATATTGATAAAGCTGTTTGAACCGGATCATCAAATGCAAATGGATTAAGTCCAATAGAATTATGATCATCTGGATCAACAATACTATAGCTAACTCCAAAGTTATCACAAACATTTTTAACTTTAGAAATTGTTTCATAATCAGGTGCCATGTATGTAATACCTAAATTTCTAAATACTGGCTTTGAACCATCTGCATAAACTAATTTTTTAAAGTATGTATTAAAAATATTTCTCTTAGATTCAACAGGAACTAACATATTTAAACTAAAGTTATGATTTAAATAGTCATTATCATAAGGAGCATTTAATGTTGCAATTCCAGTTTTTAATGCAGTAAATGCAAGTGTTTTTGAAGATTCTCTATAAAAATATTTTTTACTAATATCTTGTGCAACCCAAGGTTCAAATATAAGAGATGTTTTACCAGAACCTGAAACACCAACAACTAAAGTAGAATCAAATCTTCTTATTTCAGGAAGTTTAACATCATGACCATGATCTTTATCAGTACCTATAAAAAGTTCTGTTGTATAAGGTCCAACTCCAACTGATTTATCTGCTAAGCTTATTCCATCATAATCAAAGATAGAATCTTTCATATCTTTTGAATCATTAATACCTTCATATAATGTTTTAAATAATGAATAAGCTGTTGTAAGTGGTAATAATAAAGCTATTGAGGATAAAGCAGGTCTGATTAAATAAGCAAATTCCGAAGCTATAGTAGTATAGCCAGGAAGAGATAATAATCCATACCAGATAAGCTCATTAATCCACTCTGAAATCATAGTAATAATTAATATATATAATACAACGAAATATGAATAAAACCATTTAAGTTTATCATCATCACATTTTATAAATTTAGAGGTCATACTAAATAAAAATGCAAAAATAGGGCATAAAAAAGCAATACCATATGTAATAGGATCCCAATAATTTGATGCAACCCCAGTAAATACAATTAGTAGATATTCTGCTAATCTATCTACAACTATATATACAGTAATTAAAGATAAAACATAGGTAAAAAATGTATTTCTATCAGTTCGTAAAAATTTTAAAAATTTATCTAATAATTTCATATTTAATCCTTTCAACTATATCATATATATTATCCTACAAAATGACAAAAAAAACAAGACTTTTGAGCAATTTTTTTATAATAAATTTATTACAAAATCATTTGATTTGTAATAGTAAAGTTATTTAAAAAAGAATATAAGAAAAATTAATACATATATTTAAGCAGAATCAATTATAAAAAATAAGAATATATACGAAAAAATTGACTTGATAGGGTGAGTAATGAGCAAAAAAATTAAAGAAACATTTAAGCAAAGTGTATTTGCTTTGTTAATTTCACAAATAGTTGTTAAGGGCTTAGGATTAATTTATAAATTGTATTTGACAAATAGAGAAGGCTTTGGAGATGAAGGTAATGCAATATCTACAGCAAGTTTTCAAGTGTATGCATTAATTTTAAGTGTAACAGCAACAGGACTCCCAAGTGCTATTTCAAGATTAGTTGCGGAAAGAAGCGCAAATGGAGACCATAAAGGTGCATATAAAATTTTTAAAGTATCAATGATAATATTTAGCACAATAGGACTTGCAGGTAGTTATTTTTTAGCTATATTTGCAAAAAAAATAGCAAATAGCTATTTAAATATAAAAGAAGCAGAATTATCAATATTGGCTTTAGCACCATCAGTATTTTTAGTTTCAGTAATATCAGTATTTAGAGGATACTTTGGCGGAAGAGAAAATTTAAAGTTGCAGGCTAGAGGGCAAACTATAGACCAAGTTACAAAAACTATTACAACCGTATTATTTATAGAATCATCAGTTTTATTAACAGTAAATCCAAATACAAAAATAATGGCAGCATGCACAAACTTATCGGCAACTCTTGCAAATCTTTTTGAGTGTTTGTATCTATACAAAGCATATAAAAAGCAAAGATACGAGATTGGATCTGACATAAAAAGTAGTACTGAATCAAAAAGGATAGGTACATATACAATATTAAAAGAAATAATATCTGTAGCAATTCCAATTTCACTTACAGCAGTAATTGGAACGATTGCAAATAATATTGACTCAACAACTATAGTAAATAAACTGAAAGATGTAATAGGATATGAACAAGCAAAGAAGGAATACGGAATTTTGAGCGGAAAAGTTGAATTGCTAATATCTTTTCCATTATCATTTAATACAGCTATATCAACAGCACTTCTTCCTAGTATAGCAGCATCAAAAAATAATTTAAAAAAAGCAGAAGGAAGAATCAATAAATCAATTTTATTTGCATCAGTTTTGGCAATTCCAATTTCGGCAATATTTTTCTTTTATGGAACTGAAATATTAAAATTATTATTTCCAAACGCATCAAGTGGGGCAGAGATATTAAAAATAAGTGCAATTTCAGTAATTTTAATTGCAATGATACAGATGTTAAATGTTATATTGTATGGTATTGGTAAATCCAATGTACCAATTATTGCAGTAACAGTTGGACTTATTATAAAAACATTGTTAAATAATATATTAGTTTCTAGAATAGACTTACCATTTGGAGGAACTAAAGGTGCTGCAATAGCTAATGTTATGTATGATGTCGCATCCTTTATAGTAACTGTAATAGCTGTAAAAAAATATACAAATATTAAGATAGATAAATCAAGCATTATAAAACCTACAATAGCAACAATATTTTCAATAATTATATCAAAAATTACATATAAATTTATGATTATAAGTTTAAGTGCATCTATTAGTTTATTAGTTTCATTATTTATAGGAAGTATTGTTTATATAATATTTCTATTTATTTTAAAAATATATAGAAAAAATGATATAATTTTATTAAAATTAAAAAAATAATTAGTATCAAAAAAAGAAAAAAGAAAACCTGAAAATGCTGTAAAATCAATATGTTTGAAACATAAAAATTAAAAAGCCTTTGTAGCAGTAGGGTTTTGAAACTAAAAAAATAAAAAAAAAGAAGGATTTTGTTTTTTATTGGCGAATAATAAGATAGTAGATGAGTTATAGGCTTATTTCTACTAAAACATATTTGTATCTTTATAGGAGGTAAATTAAATGAACAAATCTGATTTAATCGCAGCAATGGCTGCAAAAACAGGAGAAACAAAAAAATGTGCTGAAGCTTCTTTAGATGCTTTTGTAGCAGCTGTAACAGAAAGCTTAAAGAAAGGTGAAAAAGTTCAATTAGTTGGATTTGGATCTTTCGAAGTTAGAAAAAGAGCAGCTAGAAAAGGAAGAAATCCACAAACTAAAGAAGAAATAAAAATACCAGCATCAAAAGCTCCAGTATTTAAAGCAGGAAAAGCTTTAAAAGAAGTTGTTAATAAAAAATAATTAGATGAGTTCCATATACATATGAATTCATATAAAAATAGACAACATATTAATATGTTGTCTATTTTTTTGTTAGGTTTAAAATTTGCGTGCTACCCAATAAGCTAAAAAGAAAGATATAGCCGAAGGAATTGTCATTATAATGGCTTCTTTTATGTAATTAGTTACACCCATTTCATGCCGGAATACGGCAACTCCTAAGAAAAAAACAAATGAATAGCCGACAGTAAAAAAGATTTGTTTACGCATAAGCTTACCTCCTTTAATAACAAATTATTGTTTTTAAAAGTATAAAAATTAAAGTTACAATGTTTCACGTTAGGCCTTAGCAACGTCATAAACTGTTGAATCACTATATAAATGTTCACCTGTAATTTTGAATCCATTTACTTTAAGGAAACCATATAACATAACTTCATTAGGCATTTCAGCAATTTTGCAATGAACAGGCTTTGATACTCCATAATGAATAAGACGATATTTTAGTGGAGTATTGTCATTATTTGGAGCAAAATGCATCAAGAAGAATCTGTAAATGCTTTCTAGAATATATCTGTAATAGTTATATATCCTATTTGGAAAGCTTGTAACATATTTGCCACCAAATGAAATTTTGAAATTTTCCTTTCCTTTAATAATGCACTCAATTATATATGTATAATAACATTTTGAACACAACCTTTTATCTTTTGGATTATTGCTATAGACTTTCCGTAATTTTCTCATTTGATTTGCAATCATTAACTTTTCTCTCATATTTTGTACCTCCTTACCAATTATGGTTGCGAACTACACTTTATATAAAAACTTGCTACTTGCAAGATAATAAAAATATAAGCATATTATATCACATAAATCTGGTATTTTCAACTAAATATGCAGTTTATATAAATTATCTATTATCATATTCTTCGCCTAAATATACTTCACCTGTTGAAGTTCTTACAATTCTTCTCTTTTTGCTTAATTCTTCTTCTAATATTTTTAGTAGTTCTTTTCTACTTATTTCATATTTTTTTCTTACATATGCTATAGCATCGGAGTTTTCCATCCCTTTCTCATAACACTTTTTCATGTCTTTTACTATACTTCCAATGCTCTTCTCGTCAAGTGTTTTTTGTATCTCATTTTCATCTATTTCTGTTTTTTGTGGCGCTTTTACTACATCATATCTAATTCTCTTTTTATCATCAGATATGCTTTCGTCTAATGATAATGTTCCTCTTACTTTGCATTTAGTTATATATTTATATTTTATTGCTTTTGACATATAAAGTTTCATATGCTCTAAAGCTTCATTGTCAGTTTCGCTATATCTTAATATATCTCCTTTTCTTTCTATTAAGTTTATTAATACATCGCTTGCTATATCTTCTATATCGCTTTTAAAATTATATTTTTTACTTATCATTTTACTTAATTGTTGTGAAATATGTAAAAGTTTTTTTGAATGCTTCTTTAAAAAGCTTTCTGGTATTCTACATTTTCCTATATATATTTTTTCTTTATTCATCAATTTTTCTACAACTATATTAGGAAATAAATCAAGCAACAATTCCTCTAATGTTACACCATATTTTTTACATAATTGTTCTAGTTCTTCTTTTTTATATTCTCTACTATCTAAACTTAGCTGATATCGTATCATTGTTAATTTTTTATAATTAAAATTTATTTTTGCTCTTGTTCCTGTATTTTTCATACTATAATGATTAGAATAAGAAATCCCAAGAATTTCTGCAAATTTTATTTCAGTCATTTCATCTTTATATGGTTTATATAATTCTAAAAATTCTTCATAATATATTAATTTGTTTGTATAGCTTTGCTCTTTCAAGCTTTTTATTATTTCCTCTTTTCCTTCTGCAGATAAGTTTGTTTCTTCTTTTAAAATTTTTGCTCTTTGTCCGTTATTTTTCATAACATTATGATTACCATAAGAAATCCCAAGAACTTCTGCAAATTTTATTTCAGGCATTTGATTTTTATATGACCTATATAATTCTAAAAATTCTTGATAATCTATTAATTTGTTTGTATATCCTTGTTTTTTTAAATTTTCTCTTATTTCTTCTTTTCCCTCTTCTGATAAGTTTATATCTTCTTTTAACATTTTTGCTCTTGTTCCTCTATTTTTCATACTATAATGATTATCATAAGAAATCCCAAGAATTTTTGCAAATTTTATTTCAGTCATTTCATCTTTATATGGTTTATACAATTCTAAAAATTCTTGATAATCTATTAATTTGTTTGTATAGCCTTGTTTTTTTAAGCTTTCTCTTATTTCTTCTCTTCCTTCTTCTGGTAAGTTTATTTTTTCTTTTAAAATTTTTGCTCTTTTTCCTTTATGTTTTATATTCATGTAATTACTATACGAAATCCCAAGAATTTCTGCAAATTTTATTTCAGTCATTTCATCTTTATAGGGCTTATATAATTCTAAAAATTCTTGATAATGTATTAATTTGCTTGTATAGCCTTGTTTTTTTAAGCTTTTTATTATTTCTTCTTTTCTTTGTTCTGATAAGTTTATATTTTCTTTTAAAATTTTTGCTCTTCTTTCTGTATGTTTAATACTTTTATGATTACTATAAGAAATCCCAAGAATTTCTGCAAAATCTTTTTCAGTCATTTCATCTTTATATGGCTTATATAATTCTAAAAATTCTTGATAATCTATTAATTTGTTTGTATAGCCTTGTTCTTTCAAGCTTTTTATTATTTCTTCTTCCCTTAGCATTTTTCCTAACCCTCTTTAAATAATTATACTTAGCAATATCTTTATAATGTAATAAATTGACATAATTATTTTATCATCTTTTTATAAAAAATACAAGGTATTATTTCTTTTCACATCTCTTAATTTAAGTTGCTACCATTTTATCGATGTCAATAAAATGGTCATATGATTTATCATTTTTATTGACAATATAATCTCCTTTTTAAATTATATAATTAAAAAATTTTTTTGAATATTCAAAAAAAATTGACATATAATAAAAAATGTAGTATACTATATTTAGCTTAAGCAAGAGAGTTGTTCGTAAGATGACAATTGCTCGAGATATGTTGACCACATATCTCATTTTTTTTGCAAAAAAAATAAAGCGGTTGACCAGACCGCTTTGATTAGATTTGCACTAATCTTGAGTTTTTTGACTATTTAATTTGACATTATTTTAAATAAACTTTATAAATCTTCAAGTTTTCTCCATTAATAAAGTTAAATTTTTATACTAAAATTATTTTAGTAAATGATTATGAAATATGTTTAGTAATTAAAGCCAAAAATAAATAATATAAGGCAAATACCCTTTAGACTTAGTCTAAAGGGTATTTGTAAATCAACTTGACCGTTTTTCAGGTCTAAATGTCTTCTTAAATTGAGTGTATTTCAACTCGCAACAGAATTGCTTCTGTTAATATTATTATACTCAAATTCTAAAAAAAATCAATAGAATATTATATAAATTGCTTGAAATTAACAAAAAATATGCCTTCCCCTGAATTTGTAAAGGTATCGAAGGCAAAAAGAAAACCATTTTTCAAGAAAGACAAAAATGTGGAATAAGGATGAG
>CANQCW010000050.1 GCA_947591055.1 uncultured Clostridia bacterium
ATATTCAATTTTATCTTCAATAATATTTTCTTCTACATCAGTAAATTTTCCAAAATTATGTATATCTTTAAATGCTAGAGATGGTTTTCCCTTTTCTAAATTTGAAAATTTAATATTGTCAATATACATCTCTTTAATTGAATTTTCATAATTAAGTTTTTCATCTGATCTATTATTTATATAAAGTGCTATATCAGTAAATTGATGAATATTAAGATTCCATATAGCTCTATCTTCTTGATTACTATCAGCGCTTGCACTACTATACATATAAATATTATCAATACTAAATATTGTACTTGGATTAAGTTTCCAAATCGCATTAACATCTTCAGCAAATTTATTGCTTGTTATAAATTTTATAAGTGTAAATGTAAGCATAGCAATAAACACTAATATTAGTATTGTAACTGCTATTAGTTTTTCTCTAGTATTACTTCTCTTTTTTCCATTTACTATTACTGTTGTTTGTTTTCTCATAAAAAATTCCATTTCTTTTTTACTTTTTTAATGTAAAAAACTAATTATGAAAATTATAACTAATTATCTCAAATTTTGTATTATTTTTGAGTATATTTTATCACATTTATTTTTATATGTATTGATTTATTTTAAATTTTATGATATTTTTATTATAGTAATAAAAATAAATAATATTCCCTGCGTAGTGCGTGTAGATTAGAATTTTAGAACCAACAAATAGATTAAAGGGAGTCCGCCTTTAAATGTGGCGTGTATGCTTAAATTAATTTAAGAAACCCATAAGCATTTAACAAGACACCCACCTGTGAAAACAGGCTCTTAAAATATTTAATCTTACGGCTAATGTGGGGCTTTTATTTTTTCATAATAAGGCTTCACAAACTTTTTTTATTTTTGAATTTCGCATAAAATTTTTCTTTTTAAATTGCCATTTTTGATTTCACCTATGCCTAAATAATTTCCGATTACTATATATATTTACAAGTCCATCACCTTGATTTACTTTTATTGCTACTCCATTTATTAATTTTTTTATATCTCTATCTTCTATGTCAATTTTATTTTCTAAAATATTTTCCATTTCAACAAATTTGCCTGCATCTTCTACTTTGTACTTTCCTATTCTTGTTCTTCTTAATGATTTCATATATCCAACTGTTCCTAGTTTTTTTGCTATATCTTCACAAAGGACTCTAATATAAGTACCTTTTGAACATACAACTCTAAATGTAATCTCATTATCTTTATCTATTTTTAAAAGTTCTATTTCTGTTATTTCAATAGTTCTTTCTTTTCTTTCAACTTCTATTCCTTTTCTTGCTAAATCATATAGCTTTTTTCCATTGACTTTTATTGCTGAATACATTGGAGGCAATTGTTTTGATTTTCCTAAAAAGCTTTTTAATGTTTCTTTAACATCATTAATATTTATTTTTGGAACTTCTTTTTCCTCAATTGTGCTACCTTCACTATCTCCTGTATCTTTTTTCTCTCCTAAAAAAATTGTTGCTATATATTCTTTATCGTGTTCCATTAAATAATCTGATAACTTAGTTGCATTTCCTACTAAAATTACTAATGCACCTGTTGCCATTGGGTCTAAAGTTCCAATATGACCAACCTTTTTTTGTTTTAGATTTTTTCTAGTTTCTCTTACCATATCAAAAGATGTCTTTTTTATTGGCTTATCTACAATAAATATTCCATCCATAATAAACTCCTTATATGCAGTAATAAAGCAAGATTTCTCTTGCTTTACACTAATTGTCTTTTTATTTCTGTTACTAATTTATCTTTAATTTGTTTTGGAGTTCCTTGCATTGTAGCTCCTGCTGCTCTTAGATGTCCTCCTCCTCCAAACATCAAGCATACATCTGAAACATTAACATAGTCATTTGACCTAAGTGAAACTTTATATCCTTTATCTGTTTCGTGTAAAAATATAGAAACTTCAACTCCTTCTATATTTCTTCCTTCATTTACTAAACCTTCATAATCTCCTGTTTCAGCATTAACTTTTTTCTCATCTTTTTTAGTTATATATGTATAAGCAATTTTTCCATCTTCAAGAAATTGCATTTTATCCAAAGCTAATTTCCTCAATTCAAAGCTAGTTCTTGTATTTGTTGCAAGTAATACTTTATATAATTTAGAAATATTAACTCCTTTCATCAAAAGCTCTGATGCTATTTCAAAAGTTTCTTTAGATACTCCAGAATATTGGAATCCGCCTGTGTCTGTTATAATTCCACCCATTAAGCAAGTTCCAATTTCAGTTGTAATTTCCCAGTTATAATATCTAAATAATACATACATCACTTGACTGCAAGCTGGAGAACTCATATCTACATAATTTAAATCTCCAAACATTGCATTACTGCTGTGATGATCTATAACTATTCTATATTTTGCATTTTCAAAATATTTTGACCAGCCATTTAATTGATTAATTGCTGCACAGTCAACTGAAATTGCAAGTTCGTATTCTTCTTTTTTCCCTTCTTCTTGCAGATTTTCTATTCCTGGCATACAATCAAATACTCTTGAGTGTTTTGGAATAATTAATTCTACATCCTTGTTTATATTTTTTAAAGCCATGTATAAAGCTAAACTAGTCCCTACAGCATCTCCATCTGGATTTTCATGTGTTAAAATTACTATATTATTTGCCTCGTTTATTTTATTTAATATTTCATCTAAACTTGACATATTTTCTCCTTTATATATTTATTTTTCTTTATCCTTAAGATTTTTTAAAATAGCATCAATTTTTTCTCCATAAACTATCGAATCATCATATTCAAACACAAGCTCAGGTGTTATCCTTAAATTAATTACTTTTGCTATTCTACTTCTCATAAATCCTGCTGAATCTTTCAAGCCTTGTAAAGTTCTATTTAAATTTTTTGAATTTAATACACTTACATAAACTTTAGCATATTTAAGGTCAGGTGTAACTTTAACTTTAGTTACACTAACCATCCCCGTAACATCAGGATTTTTAAGTTCATAATTTATAATTTGGCTTAATTCTTTTTTTAGCTCTTCATTTACTCTCCCAAGCCTATTTGTATTTTTATTCATTTTTCTTTATCCTTTTAAAAAATTTTTTTGAATTAAAAATATTGAAAATTTGGCAGTGGCGCGTAGCGACCAAAGGCGAAGCCTGCGAATGGAGCAGCAACCATTTGGTTGCGTTGCGACAACAAGCCACAGAAAATTTCAATATTTTTAATCATTTAAATTAAGTAAATTAAATCTTATCTCTTTACTTCTTCTTGTATATATGCTTCTATAGTATCTCCTTCTTTTACATCATTGTAATTTTCGATTTGAAGACCGCACTCAAATCCCTTAGATACTTCTTTAGCATCATCTTTAAATCTTTTTAAAGATATTAATTTACCTTCATGAATTACTATTCCTTCACGAATTACTCTAACTCCAGCATTTCTTTCTAATTTACCATCTGTAACATAGCATCCTGCAACAGTTCCAACATTTGTAATTCTAAATGTTTGTCTTACTTCTGCATTTCCTATATTTACTTCTCTGTAAACTGGTGCTAGCATTCCTTTCATTGCACTTTCTACATCTTCTAAAGCTTGATAAATTACAGAATATTGTTTAATTTCAACTTGTTCTTTTTCTGCTAAAGCATTTGCAACACCAATTGCTCTTACATTAAATGCTATAATAATTGCATTTGCTGCTTTTGCAAGTTGTACATCAGATTCTGTAACACCACCTGCATTAGCATGTATAACTTTAACTTTTACTTCATCATTAGACAATTTTTCTAATGATGATTTTAATGCTTCTGCTGTTCCTTGAACATCAGTCTTTACAATAATACTTAATTGTTTTAAATCTTCACTTTCCATTTTGTCAAACAAATTGTCTAATGTTACTGCATTATTATTTGCAATTGCTTTTTCACGGTTTGCTAATTTTCTTTGTTCAATTAAGTGTTTTGCAACTTTTTCATTTTTAACTTCATAGAAAATATCTCCTGCTTCTGGTACTTCATGAAGTCCTGTTATTTCAACTGGAGTTGAAGGTCCTGCTTTTTTAACAAGCTTACCTTTGTCATTTTTCATTGTTCTTATTTTACCAATTGAAGTTCCTAAAATGATAGTATCTCCAACATTTAATGTTCCTCTTTGTACTAATACTGATGCTACTGAACCTTGAGCTTTATCAAGTCTTGCTTCTATAACAGTTCCTTTTGATTGTCTATTTGGATTAGCTCTTAAATTTTTCATATCAGCAACTAATAATACCATTTCTAAAAGATTGTCAATATTTATATTTTTCTTAGCTGAAATAGGCACATATATTGTGTCTCCACCCCACTCTTCAGGAACAAGTTCATATTTCATTAATTCTTGTTTGATTTTATCAACGTTTGCATTTGGAAGGTCTATTTTATTTACAGCAACAATAATTGGGATATTTGCTGCTTTTGCGTGGTTTATAGCTTCTATTGTTTGTGGCATAACTCCGTCATCTGCTGCAACAACTAATATTGCCACATCAGTAATTTGTGCACCTCTAGCACGCATACTTGTAAAAGCTTCATGACCAGGTGTATCTAAGAAGGTAATTTCTCTGTCATTAACATTTACTTTGTAAGCTCCAATATGTTGAGTAATACCTCCTGCTTCACCTTCAATTACATTAGTTTTTCTAATTGCATCAAGTAGAGATGTTTTTCCATGATCAACATGTCCCATTACAACTATAACTGGTGGACGTGGTACTAAATCTTCTTCCTTATCTTCTGAATCATCAAATAATATATCTTCATCCTTAATTTCTTCTTTTTTAATAGCTTGAACTCCAAAACTATCAGCTATTAAATAAGCAGTATCAAAATCTAAATCTTGATTAATGTTAGCCATTATTCCTAAGTCAAATAATTTTTTGATAACTTCAGCAGATGTCTTTTTAAGTTCTGTTGCTAAATCTTTAACCGAAATATTTGCTGGTATTGTAATTTCTTTTAATTCAAATATTTTTTGTTTTCTTTCTTCTTTTTCGCCTTTTCTCTTATTTTTCTTTCCTCTTGCAGTGGTTAAATCATAATAATCAAGCATTTCTCCTTCTTGGTCTTGTAACATATTAGAAAGCCTATTTACTTGTTTTAAATCTCTTAATTTTCCGCCATTAAAAGATTCTTCCATATCTCTTCTTGATCTATTTTTCTTCTTTTCATCTAAATTACGATTAGCTTTTTGTTTATCTATTATTCTGCTAGAATAATCTCTCTGATTATTCTTTTCTAACAAATCAATAGACATCATATCACTAAAGCTTTTATCATTTTGGCGTGTACCTTCAGATTTTCTATAATCCTTCTTAAATCCTGCATTATTTCCATTTGATGTATTGTTTCTATTAAATCCTTGATGATTGTTAAATGCTTTATTTTCATTATTTTGATTATAGTTGCCTCTTTGCATTTTATTATGGTTTTTATAATCATTATTAAAGTTTTTGTTAAATCCATGTTCATTATTTTTTGCTTTATAAGAGTTGTCAAAATTTCCGTTTCTATTGACAGTTTTAGATACAGTTTGATTTTCATTATTTAATTTGTTTGTTTCAGTATTAATAGAAGAATTATTATCTTTTACTTCTTGCTTTGTTTCCTTAACAGGCTCTTTTTCTACAACTTTTGGTTCATCCTTCTTTTCTGCTTTTACTTCTTTTGGTTTTATACCAAAAAGTTCATTAACTGTCATAGGTTTAGAAGGTCTTTCTCTATATACAATATTGTAATCTTTATTTCTTCTTTGTGTATTAAATCCTATACCAGCTTTTTGGTCTTCTCTTACAACATTATTTTTCTTCTCTTCTTCAACTATAACTTGTCTTCTGATTATGACTTGACCAGTAGTTTTAATCTCTTCTCTTTCTTTTTTATTATCTTTCTTTTTAAAATTTTCTCTTATTTTCTTTGCATCGGCATCATCTATTGAGCTTAAATGATTTGCTACATCAATTCCTAGTTTTTTAGCTATATCAATAATATCTTTATTATCTACTTCTAATTCTTTTGCAATCTCATATATTTTTATTTTACTCAATTGATTCACCTCCTATAACTACATTTAAATATTTTTTTACTGTTTTAAAAATCTTTCTTTTCAATACTACACCCCTATTTGTCTTATTTATATTTTATATATTTTTAATTAGGTTTATTCCTTTTTTGCTTTAGCAGTTTCTTTTTTGCTACTTTTTGTTTCTTTTTTTACTTTTTTCTCTTCTTTGTCTTTCTTATCTGCTTTTTCCTTTTTGTCTTCTTTATCTTTCTTATCTGCTTTTTTCTTTTTCTCTTCTTTTTCTTCTTTATCTGATTTTTTCTTTTTTTCTTCTTTTTCTTCCTTCTCTTTTTTGTCTGCTTTTACTGTTTTTTTCTTCTTTTCAGTTTTAGTTTCTGTATCTTCAGCTTCTTTTTTATCTGTTTTTTCTTCACTTTCTTCTTTTTTACTAGATTTACTTGCTTTTTTAGTTTTCTTTTCTTCTATAACTTCATTGCTTTCTTCTGTTTCAATATTTTCTACAATATCTTCTACAATTTCTTCTTCATTTTCTTCTTGTTTTTCTTCTAACATCTTTCTAAATTGAGATTCACTTTTTATATCGATTGTCCAGTTATCAGTAAGTCTAGCTGCTAATTTCGCATTTTGGCCACCTTTACCAATTGCAAGTGATAATTGGTCATCTGGAACTATTACTTGTGCAAATTTTTCATCTTCTCTTGCATCTACTGCTAAAACTTTTGCTGGTAGCAATGAAGTAGCTATAAATGTTGATGGATCTGCGTTCCACTCAATAACATCAATTTTTTCTCCATTAAGTTCATTAATTATGTTTTGAATTCTAATTCCTTTTTGACCTACACAAGAACCAACTGGGTCTATGTTTGGATTTTGAGAATAAACAGCAACTTTACTTCTAAATCCTGCTTCTCTTGAAATACCTTTTATTTCAATTAATCCTTCATATATTTCAGGAATTTCAATTTCAAATAATTTTCTAACAAACTCTGTACTTGCTCTTGAAAGGATTATTTGTGTAGAACCTTTTACACCTTTTTCAACACTAATTATACAAGTTTTTATTTTATCATTTACTCTGTACTTTTCTGTTGGAATTTGTTCTTTTTTAGGCATAATTCCTTCTATTTTACCTAAATCTAATATAACAGAACCACCATCTGCTTTTTGTACTAATCCAGTAATTATCTCACCTTTTTTATCTTCAAACTCTGTAAATATAACATCTCTTGAAGCTTCTCTTATTTTTTGTGTAATTACTTGTTTTGCTGTTTGTGCAGCAATTCTTCCAAATTCTTTAGGCATTAATTCAATTTGAAAAACATCTCCAACTTTGAAATTTGCATCTTGTTTTTTTGCATCTTCTAAAGAAATCTCTGTTTTTTCATCTTGTACTTCTTCAACTATATTTTTTTCTTGATAAACATGCATTTTACCGTCTGCTTTATCAAATACAACTTTAACATTTTCAGTTGTACACTCAAAATTTCTTTTATAAGCAACAACTAAAGCTGATTCTATAGATTCCATTAGAAAATCTTTTTTTATTCCATTAGTTTTTTCTAGTTCTTCCATTGCAAGCAATAACTCTGTTGTATCAATTCCCTTGTTTACAACTTTTGTTTCTTTTTTTCTCATTTTAATTTTCCTCCCAATTATATACATTTTTCATTTTTGAAATATTCGTCTTATCTATAGAAATTTCTTTATCATCTACTTGCATTACTATTTTTTCTTTATCATAACTTTTAAGTATTCCTGTGATAATTTTTTGTTTTTCTAATGCTTTAAATAAATGAACTTCTATTTTTTCATTTATAAACATATTTAAATGTTCATCTGTTCTTATTCTTCTTTCTAATCCAGGTGATGATACTTCTAAAAAGTATTGTGATTTTATTAAATTCACTTCATCTAATATATCTGTTATGCTATCATTTACTTTTTCACAATCTTCTAATGTTATTTGCTTTTTGTTATCTATAAATATACGCAAGTAATTGTCTTTTCCTTCTTTTTCGTAAATTACATCATAAACTTCATATCCTAAATTATTTATTATCGGTTTTAATGTTTTTAATACATTGGTTTCTAATGATGTCATCTAGTACTCGTATAATCAATTATATAGAAATATTAATCTATTTAATTGATTAATCCCTTTCTTTTAAATTTTTTATATTAT
>CANQCW010000051.1 GCA_947591055.1 uncultured Clostridia bacterium
TCTTTTGGTAAGAAGTTCAAATTGCGTTTGTTTTCCGCTTCCATCAGTTCCATCAATTACAAATAATTTTCCCATATTTTACTCCTATTTTTATATAATTATTTATTAATTTATTGCACTTAATTTAACACTCATTTCCATAGTAGCTATCTATAAGCATTTGCTTAATTTCTTCTACTAATGGTACTCTTGGATTTGCAGATGTACATTGGTCTTCAAATGCTCTATCTGCAATCATATCTACTTTTGCCATATATTCATTTTCATCAATACCTGCTTCTTTGAAGCTCTTTGGAATTCCTACATCTTCTGAAAGTTTCTTTATTTCTCTAATTAATGACTCTAATCCTTCATCATCTGTATATGCTGGGAAGTTAAGTCTTCTTGATATGTCTGCATATTTATGTTTTGCAACATAATATTCATATTTTGGAAAAGATACGAATTTACTTGGATTATCTGTTCCATTATATCTTACAACATAAGGAAGAAGTATTGCATTAATTCTTCCATGTGGAAGATGAAATTCTGCTCCTAATTTGTGTGCCATTGAGTGACATACTCCTAAAAAGGCATTTGTAAATGCCATTCCAGCTATTGTACTTGCATTGTGCATTTTTTCTCTAGCATATTTATTATCACCATTGTTATAAGCTTCTCTTAAATTTTTAAATACAAGCTCTGCTGCTTTTTCTGCCAGTCCATCTGTAAAATCAGATGCCATATTAGATACATAAGCCTCTAAGGCATGTGTTAAAACATCCATTCCAGTATCTGCAGTAATTCCTTTTGGTAATGACATTACTAAATCAGTATCAACAATAGCAACATCTGGTGTAAGTTCGTAATCTGCTAATGGATATTTTTTCTCATTTTGTTTATCAGTAATAACTGCAAAAGATGTAACTTCTGAACCTGTTCCTGAAGTAGTAGGTATAGCAACTAATTTTGCTTTTTGACCAAGCTTTGGAAACTTATATGTTCTTTTTCTAATATCCATAAATTTAAGTTTCATGCCTTCTATATCAGCATCTGGATGCTCATAGAAAAGCCACATACCTTTTGCTGCATCTATTGGACTTCCTCCACCAACAGCTATGATTACATCAGGTTTAAATTCATTTATCATGCTTAAACCTTTTTTTATTGTTTCAAAAGATGGGTCAGATTCAACATCACTAAATATCTCTGAGTGAACATATTTTTCTCTTTTTCTTAAGTAATATAAAATCTTATCTATATAGCCTAAATCAACCATACTCTGATCTGTTACTATAAAAGCTTTCGATATGTCTGGCATTTTTTCTAGATAGCTAATTGACCCTGCTTCAAAATATATCTTTTCTGGAACTTTAAACCATTGCATATTAACTCTCCTTTTTGCAACTCTTTTAATATTAATTAAGTTTACTGTTGAAACATTTGAAGTGGTAGAATTTCCACCAAATGTTCCACATCCTAAAGTTAATGATGGTAAGTTCGTATTGTAAATATCTCCTATTGCGCCATGTGAAGATGGCGAATTAATTATAATTCTTCCAACTTTAACAGTGTTAGAAAATTCATTTATAACATCTTTGTCTTCTGCGTGTATTACAGCTGAATGTCCCATTCCTCCAAATTCAATTAATTTTTCTGCTAAATCAATTCCTTCTTTAGAATCTTTAACAATATAATAAGCTAAAACTGGGCTTAATTTTTCTCTAGAAAAAGGAAATTCAATTCCTACTCCATTTTCTTTTAAAACTAACACTTTTGTATCTTTTGGAATTTCAATTCCAGCCTTTTGTGCGATAAAATAAGGACTTTTTCCAACAACAAAGCTATTTAATTTATCTTCACTAAACATCTCTTCTCTTAATTTTTTTGTCTCATCTTCACTTAAGAAATAGCAACCATTTTTCTTCATTAAATCTTCAAATTCATTATGGATGTCTTCATCTACAATAACAGATTGCTCTGATGCACAAATCATACCATTATCAAAAGATTTAGACATAATTAAATCATTAACAGAAGTTTTTAACTTGGCTGTTTTGTTTATATAACAAGGAACATTTCCAGGGCCAACACCTAAAGCAGGTTTGCCACAAGAATAAGCTGCCTTTACCATGCTTGTTCCACCAGTTGCTAAAATCAAATCTACTCCCGGATGATTCATAAGAGCCTGTGTAGCATAAATTGAAGGCTCCTCAATCCATAAAATGCAATCTTTTGGAGCACCTTCTTTTATCGCTGCCTCTCTTAAAATTTCAGCAGCTTTTGTGCTACAATTTTGTGCACTAGGATGAAATCCAAAAATAATTACATTTCTAGTCTTTGCAGATATTAAAGATTTAAACATAACTGTAGAAGTTGGATTGGTTACCGGAGTTACACCAGCAATTACTCCAATTGGCTCTGCAATTTCTTCATAACCTTCTTCCTCATTTTCATTAATTATGCCAACTGTTTTATCATTTTTAATACTATGGTATATATATTCTGTTGCAAACATATTCTTGGTTATTTTATCTTCATAAATACCTCTGTCTGTTTCTTCTATTGCCATTTTAGCAAGCATCATGTGATTTTCTTCACCAGCCATAGACATTGCTTTGACAATTCTATCTATTTGTTCTTGGTTTAAAGATTTATATTCTTCAGATGCTTTTCTTGCTCTTTTTACTAAATCATCTATTTTTGAGTTAATCTTACTCTTTTCTTCTTCAGTAATTTCGGTCATTAGTGTTAACCTCCAATATTTTTTATAAATATCAAAATAATTATACAAATCCAAAAAGAAAAAAGCAATATTTTTTGCTTTTTTCTTATATTTAAATTAAACTTTTATACTTGTCTTTACAATCTTTAATAGCATTTCATAATTACTTTTTTTTCATGAAATATTTTATTACACAAATAACCAAAGCTATTATTCCCACCGTAATTGATATATCTGATATAGTAATCGCTGAATTGTTAAATATTTTTATATAATCAGTTACATATCCATTAATTAATCTGTCCAATACATTTCCAGTTTCTCCCGCTAAAATCATATAAAGAGAAATTGCCGATTTGCTTTTCTTTTTTGTGTAATAAATTATTAATCCTACAACCAAAAGCATTAATAATAAATCAATTATAATTGTACTCGTAGTTAATCTAAAATTTTCTGCATAACTTAAACTTAATACATTAGGTATTATTGTTATGTTTCCAGCAAAAGATATTCTTTTTAAAGTAAAATCTACTAATAATACCATTATCAAAATAATTAGTCCACTTAATGTTATTTTCTTTTTATCCATAATTTTAAATTCCTTTTTTTATAATCATATAATATTAACTAATTTTTTTCAATTATTTTCTATTTCAATATTATTATTTTCAATTTCATCAATATCTTTTAATTCTCCCCACATCCCTTTCATCTCTGGTAAATCAATAAATGTTAAACGTTCTTTTGTTGTAGGATGTGCAAATTCTAATTTATAAGCCCACAAATAAAGATTTCCATTAGACTCTCTTCCGTGATATTTTCCATCTCCTATTATGCTATGACCTCTACTTGAAAGTTGCACTCTTATTTGGTGATGTCTTCCTGTATGCAAATTAACTTTAAGTACAGAAACATTTTCTTTATCGTCATATTTTAGCACTTCATAGTCTAATACTGCCTTTTTACTATTTTTTTTATTTTCTCTTACAACATAACTCGTATTTTTCTGTTGGTCTTTCCACAAATAATCCTCTAATTGTGCTTTTTCCTGTTCCATCTTTCCATTTACAACTACTAAATATGTTTTATTAAAACTTTTATTTCTTACTTCTTCACTTAATCTTGATGCTGCCTTTGATGTTTTTGCAAATACCATTACTCCACCAACTGGTCTATCTAGCCTATGAACTAATCCCAAATAAACATTTCCTGGTTTTTCATATTTTTCTTTCAAATATTCTTTAATTATTGTAAGCATATCTTTATCTTCTGTTTTATCACCCTGTGATGGTATTCCCGGCATTTTTTCTACAACTATTATGTGATTATCTTCATATAAAATCTTCATTTTTTATTCTTCCCATCTTCCATATATTCCACATGGCAATATTAATTTAGAGTTTGCTTGTGGTAAACCTATCTCACCATTTGAAAATTTTCCATTTACTTTCTTTGGAATTGTAAGTTTTAAAATATTTTCTAAAACTTCACTTGAAATTCCTGTTGTATATGAATTTATTAAGAAAAATAATGGATTATCTGAAAATACATTTGTACATAATTTAACTAGTTCAAATATATTATCTTCAAATTTCCATACTTCTCCATTTGTTCCCCTTCCATAAGATGGTGGATCCATTATAATTGCATCATATTTATTATTTCTTCTTATTTCTCTGTTGACAAATTTAACAACGTCATCAATTAAAAATCTTACTTTTCTATCTCTTAAATTTGAACTTGTAACATTTTCTTTTGCCCACTCAGTCATCCCTTTAGAGCTATCTACATGCACAACTTGAGCTCCTGCATAAAGACATGCAACAGTTGCTCCTCCTGTATATGCAAATAAATTCAATACATTAATTGGTCTATTTGCTTTTTTTATTTTTTCTATCATCCAATCCCAATTTACTGCTTGCTCAGGAAATAAGCCTGTGTGCTTAAATCCCATAGGCTTTACATTAAATGTTAAATCTTTATATTTTATATTCCAAGATGCTGGAATCTTTTTATTATAGCTCCAAGAGCCTCCTCCTGATGCGCTTCTTTCATATCTAGCATCAGCTTTATCCCATAATTCAGGAAAAGATTTTTCCTTCCAAATTATTTGTGGGTCAGGTCTAATTAAAGTTATATTTCCCCATCTTTCTAATTTTTCTCCATTTGCCATATCTAGTATTTCATAATCTTTCCAATCATTTGCTACGTTCATTTTTTCGTTCCTTTCTTCCCTTAAGCTGATGTTTTACTATACTAATTTTAATAGATTTATAAAATTAAAAATCATTACTCCTAAAATAGCTTGTACAATTATTGCAAGTACAACTAAACATATAAAAATTTTTTTACTCATAATCCCTCCTAATATTAAATATATTCGAAAGGATTACTATTTATAACCTTAATCGTATGACTTTATTTTACAAATTATTTTTAATTTCTTTTGCTAAAGATTCATTTATTCCTTTTACTTTTGCTATCTCTTCAATCTCTGCATTTTTTATATTTTCAATACTTCCAAACTGTTTTAAAAGTGCTAATTTCTTTACTGTTCCTATTCCTGATATATCATCTAATTTTGACTTGCTCATTGACTTATCTCTTAAGAATTTGTGATATCCAATAGCTGTATCGTGTACTGAGTTTTGGAAATTTGTAATAAGATTAAATATATCTTCAGAAATCTCTATTTCCTGCCTTTTTTCATCCATTAATGCTCTTGTTTGGTGTTTATCATTTTTAACCATTCCATATACACTAATATCTAGCTTTTTTCCTATTTCATTTTCTATATTTTTTATAGCTTTAAGGATAGCCTTAATTTGTGTAATTCCTCCATCTGCTAATATTAAATCCGGTAATTTTCCAAAACCTTTTGAATTATCATATTTTTCTTTGACATCATTTGGTAAAGAATTCTTTTCATCATCAGTAAGTTCTACAGAGTGTCTAAGCCTTCTCGTTACAACTTCTTCCATACATTTTGGATCATCTTGAGAATAAACAGTTTTTATCTTAAATCTTCTTCCTAAATTTTTCTTTATAACACCATCTATCATAACAGACATACCAGCAACCATATATTCTCCTGAAATGTTTGATATATCAAAAGCTTCAATCTTTCTAGGAAGTTTAGGTAAATTTAAGGTATCTTTCATTTCTACAATAACATTTTTGTTAGATTTTTCTTTGTTATCTAGAGAAATTTGTGCATTATTTTCTGCCATTTCAACAAGTTTTATTTTCTCACCTTTTTGAGGAACTTTAATTTCAAGCTTTCTACCTGCTTCATTTGTAAGCCAAATTTCAAGTAATTCTCTTTCTTCAAAATCATTTCTTATCATTATTTTATTTGGTAGAAATGTTCTTCCAACATAATATTGTTTAATAAAATTTGAAATTATTTCTTCATCACTTTCGTCATTTAGACCTTTTAAGAAGAAATTATCTCGACCAACCATTTTGCTATTTCTAATGTAAAATATTTCTACACATATTTCAAAATCATTTCTTGCAATACCTATTACATCAATATCATTATCTGAAATATTAGAAACTTTTTGTTTTTGAGAAATATTTTCAACTGCAAAAAGTTCATCTCTAAGTCTTGCTGCCTTTTCAAATTCTTGTTTAGAAGATGCCAATTCCATTTCACTTTTTAATTCTTTTAAAACATCATCAGTTTTTCCATCTAAAACTGAAACTATTTGATTTATTTGTTTAGCATAATCTTCTTTAGAAATATATCCCATACAAGGTGCTAAACATTTTTTTATGTGATAATTTAAACATGCTCTATCTTTATATTTAAAATTTTTGCATTGTCTGATTTTAAATTTTGATTTAATAAAATCAACCATTTCCTTTGCAGCTCCAGCATTTGCATAAGGTCCAAAATATTTTGCCCCATCATTTAGAATTTTTCTCGTTATATATACATCTGGAAAATCTGCTTTAACATTTATTTTTATATATGGATATGTTTTGTCATCTTTAAGAAGCACATTAAATTTTGGCATGTTCTTCTTTATTAGATTGCATTCCAAAATAAGTGCTTCTGCTTCATTATCACAAACAATGTACTCAAAGTGGTCTATTAAAGCAACCATGTTAAGTATTCTTTGAGTTTTATTTGTTTTTCTAAAGTATGAAGTTACCCTTCTTTTTAAATTTATAGCTTTACCAACGTATATAATTTTGTCATTTTTATCATGCATAATATATACACCTGGTTTTGTTGGTAACTTTTTTAATTCTTTCTCTATATTAAACATAAGTATATTATATCAAAAAAGCCTTAATTAATCAATATGAATTATTGCTGAAATCTTTGATTAATCAATATAAAAAAGATTCTAATTATGATTTTACAAATTCACTTCATTAGAATCTTTTTTATTCAATAATATATCTTTCTTTATTAAAAATAATTACAAATTTTATTTTCAATTTTCCATTAAATATTTACGATAATTAATGCTTTCATTAAAGTTTCTTTCTACCTCTGTAGAATCTAATATTCTATTATATAATCTACAAGCATACAAACTCATCTTAGTATACGACGCACTGGCAACTACTCCACCATAATATCCACCAACACAATAAGATGCTTCTTCCATCAGTTTTCTACCTTTACCCAAATATTCCGTAGAACATTTTGTACTTCTATAAATAAGTGAACCATTCTCTTCCATCCAATACAAATAAACACTACCAGTTTTATAATTAACAGAAATCGAAAAATAGACAGGAGTATTACGCTTTATCAAGCCTAAATCTTTAAAAGTAAAAAAATGTGCTCCTCGACTTTTATCCGCTATATCACTCTCACTATCTCCTTCTCCAAAACAACAATCTATCTCATTGTCCCAACCGAACCTCTATCCTAAATCCTCCCACACCACAAGGTACATCATCTTCATCAATCTTTAATGCCTCAAGTGGATGCAAGCAAACGTCATCAAATGTACCATAAAACTCAAATGTAATTCCATCATTTTCTTCAATTTTTACATTATCTATTTTTAGGTAGTCATCTATTCCATCAAATTTTAATTCTGTTCCTTGTACTCCTGAGTTTTCCGATTCTTCTTTATTACCAATAAAATTTACATTACTTCCCCATGAAGTTTTATCACTCAAATTTATTGGATTTATATTCAAAGCTATGTTATCTGTTACTGATATTCCTGAATTACCATCTAATTTTGTATATTCTTCTATATTTATTACTTCTCCTGTTTCATAATTCATTACCCAATTATATTTTGCTTTTCCATAATTAGGTATCTCAGCAATATCTTTTTGTATATAGTAATAATTTGTTCC
>CANQCW010000052.1 GCA_947591055.1 uncultured Clostridia bacterium
TCATTAATCTTTTCTTTTAATTTCATAATTTTACTATTCCTTATATATTTTTTATTATAATTCACTTATTTTATAAAATATTTTTGGCATAAAAACCAATCCAAATAGCAATACTCCTAGTTCTATAACTGCAAATAATTCAATTTGAGGTAATATAGTATTTCCTGTTGTCGTCGATATAGATAAACCTCCACACACAGCAAACATCACTATAAAAACTTCTACATAAAATGCCATTGCAAAATACAAAAAAATCTTTATAACACTTTTAGTATAATTCCAAAAACTTTTCCCCGACTTTTTATATTTAAAAATCAAAATATAAATAAATGCAATTATAAAATAAAATATAATTCCACCCAAAATAGTTAGTACAATAGATATGATATAATTTACTAATTTTCTTTCTTCTGTAAGTACTTCTGGAATATATGCTGCTAATGCAATTAATAAGCCTATCGCTATTATTATAAGGTTAGTATCACCTGTTACAAGTATACATAGTGGCCACAATAATGTCAGTGTTAAAAGAATATACATTGTAACTGGAAATCTTGAAATATCTTCTTTTATTATTTTTACTATTTTTAAATCGGTAATTTTCATAATTTAATTATTTCTCCTAATATTTTATATCTTTAATACTCAAAAACACTTCCACCAATAAATTCTCTTAATATTGAGTTATTTGGTATTGGGCTTTCATCTTCTATTACTTTAAAATATTCTAAAAATGAGATTAATCTTTTTGCCTCTGAATATTCTTTTTTATCTTTATCTATTTGTTTTAGCAAAGGAATTGCATATTTTGATAATACTGCAAGTTCATATACAAGTGAACTATTAAACATAACATCCGCTTCTTCTTGATATGGAAAGATATTTTTATTTTCTCCGTTATTTACTGATGGCCATCTTGAAATTGTATCTAATGCTGAATAACTTCTATAATTATAATCTCTTACTATTCTTCTTACCAGCCTTGTGTCTGTTGTTGAAATTCTATTATAATAATCTACATTTAATACCGTTAAATCACTTATATAAATTTTAAATTTATTTTCTTTTGGAATAGATGCTGTTAGTTTATCATTTAAGCAATGAATTCCTTCTATTACAAGTATTTCATCATCTGCTAAACTCAAAAAATGTTTTCCATCATATCTTTTTGTTCCATCTTTAAAATCAAATGTTGGAATTTCTACTGTTTCTCCATTTATTAGTTTAGTTAAATGATCATTAAATAAATTTAAGTCTAAAGCATCTATTGTTTCAAAGTCATATTCTCCATTTTCATCTACTGGAGTATCTTTTCTTTCCACAAAATAATTATCTGTTCCAATTGTTACTGGCTTTAAGCCATTTACTTTAAGTTGAATTCCAAGTCTTTTTGCAAATGTAGTTTTTCCTGATGAAGATGGTCCTGCAATTAAAACCATTTTTAATCCTTTTTTCTTAGAAATCTTATCTGCTATTTCTGCAATTTTTTTCTCTAAAAGAGCTTCTGATGTAAGAATTAAATCCTTACCTCCATCTTTTTCAACTCTACTATTTACGTGATATATTGTTTTTACGTTCATAAGTGAATTTATATCATCATATTCCTTTAATGTAGATAAAAATTTCTTACTTTCTTTGAATTCTCCAAGTTCTTGTGGATTTGAGCGATTTGGATATCTAACTAAAAATCCTGTTTTGTATTTTTTTATATCTAATACATCTATAAAACCTGTTGAAATTGGCATAACTCCATAAAAATAGTTATAATAATCTTCGCAAAAATAAAGTGTTACAGTTTCTTTTTCTTTGTTTCCTAATTGAAGAATTCCTCTTAAAGTATTTTCTTTTTCAAAAAATGCTTTTGCTTCTTCTTTTTCTAATTCTTTTTTTGTTATTGGTAAATCTTTTTCAACAATTTCTTGCATTCTACTTCTAACTTTTTCAATCATTTCATCTGTTAGCTCCATATTGTCAAGTTCGCAAAACATTGAATTTGATAATTGAAAATTTACAATAACTTGTGCTTCTGGATAAAGTTCGTGAAAAGCTTTTGCCATTATAAACAATGCTCCTCTAATATAAACCATTAGACCATCTTTGCTTGTAACATCTATAATTTCTACTTGGTCTCCTTCGTTTATTTCATAGTCAAGTGGTTTTACTTCATTATTACATTTGCAAGCAATAATTTTTTTCGGAGATATTTTAACATTTCTATTAAACATATCAACTACTCTTTTAATACTGCTATCCATCCCAACTTCTTTACCTTGATAAAATATTTTCATAAGTATTTTCCTTTCATTAAAAAGTTTATTTCATTTTTTCTTTAATTTTCGATAAAATATTTAAAGCATCTATTGGCGTTACTTCTTCTAATTTTACTAAATCTAATTCATGAGCTATTTCTGCTAATTTATAATTATACATACTAAGTTGTCCTTGCTCTTCTTGTCTTTCTGATTTCGTTTTATTTCCTTCTTTAAAAATACTTTTTCTTTCTAAGCTTTTTAGTATTTCATTTGCTCTTAAACTTACATCTTTTGGAACACCAGCAAGCTTTGCAACATGAACTCCATAGCTTTCATCTGTTCCACCTTCTAAAATTTTTCTTAAGAATATTACATCTTCTCCTCTTTCTTTAACTGCTACGTGATAATTTTTAGTTCCTTCTAATGTACCCTCTAGTTTTGTAAGTTCGTGATAGTGAGTTGCAAATAAAGTTTTTGCTTTAATTTTAGAGATATACTCTGCAACAGACCAAGCTATTGACATTCCATCATAAGTTGATGTTCCTCTACCTATCTCATCTAGTATTACTAAACTCTTAGATGTAGCATTTTTTAAAATAGTAGCAACTTCCATCATTTCAACCATAAATGTACTTTCACCCATACTTAAATCATCTGATGCACCTACTCTAGTAAATATCTTATCTACTACTCCAATATGTGCCTCTTCTGCTGGAACAAAGCATCCTATTTGTGCCATTAATGTAATTAGTGCTACTTGTCTCATATAAGTAGATTTTCCTGCCATATTTGGTCCTGTTATTATATTTAATCTATTTTCATTACTATCTAAGTATGAATCATTTTCAACAAAAGCTCCTGTTTCTAATATTTTTTCTATAACAGGATGTCTTCCATTTTTAATATCTATTATGTCTGAATCATCAACTATTGGCATTGCATAATTTTGGTCTTTAGCGACAATCGAAAATGAGCAAAGAACATCTATTTTAGAAATTATATTTGCTGCAAGTTGTAATCTTCTTACATTTTTTTCTATTTTATCTCTGATGTTAGAAAAAATTTCATATTCCAAATTTACAATTTTGTCTTGAGCTCCTATAATTTGATTTTCTAAGTTTTTAAGTTCTTCTGTAATATATCTTTCACCTGTTGTTAAAGTTTGTTTTCTAATAAATCTATCTTGTGGTACTTTATTTACAAAAGATTTACTTACTTCTATATAATAACCAAATACTTTATTATATCCTATTTTTAATGTTTTAATTCCTGTTTGCTCTTTTTCTTTAGTTTCAATATCTAATAAATATTTCTTACCATTTGTCGTAACATCAATTAATTTATCTACTTCCTCATTATAGCCTTTTTTTATAATTCCACCTTCTTTAATTGTTATTGGTGGATCATCAATAATTGAAATATTAATTAAATTATAAATATCATCTAATGTGTCTAATTGCATATAAAGATTATGTAATAAATTTGATTTAACACCTCTTATAGTTTCTTTAAGGTCTGGTAATTGTGAAATAGAATTTTTAAGTGATATTAAATCTCTTGCATTTGCTGTTCCATAAGAAATTTTTCCAGCTAATCTTTCTATATCATATACATTTTTTAAAGATTCAATTATATCATCTCTTAGTACATCATTTTCTTTTAATTCTTTAACACTGTATAATCTGTCATTTATATCATTTACATCAACAAGTGGGTCTGAAATCCATCTTCTTAAAAGTCTTCCTCCCATTGATGTTGAAGTTTTGTCTAGAACCCATAAAAGAGTTCCTTTTTTTGATTTATCTCTTAATTTTTCAGTAAGTTCTAAATTTCTTCTTGCATTAATATCTAAAGCCATATATTTTGTAGATTCATACACTACAATTTTATTCAAGTTTTCAGGTTTTTCTTTTTGTGTCTCTTCTATATAATGTAGCAGACCATTTATTGCCTGAACTGCTAAAGTTTTCTTTTCAAAATTTTTATAATCTTCTCCTTCTTTATTTACAACACTAGCTATATTAAATATATTTTCTAAATCAGATGAAAAAATTTCATCTTCCTTTTCTGAAATATAGCAATTAAATCTTTGATTAATAATTTTTATTTCTTCTAAAGAATCTTTAAGCATTGAATTGATGATTAGCTCAGATGGATTATATCTTGAAATTTCATCTAATAATTTTTGAAAATTGTTATCTTCTTTTATTTCTGTTGAATAAAAATCTCCAGTAGAAATATCGCAAACAGCCATACCAAAGAAAATACCTTCTTTGTAAATACTCATTATAAAATTATTCTTTTTTTCTTCTAGTATATTTCCATCTAAAATTGTACCTGGTGTTACAACTTTGATTACGTCTCTTTTTACAATACCTTTTGCTTGTTTTGGGTCTTCTAATTGCTCGCAAATTGCTACTTTATAACCTTTTTCAACTAGTCTATTTATATATATATCTGCCGCATGAAAAGGAACACCACACATAGGCGCTCTTTCTTCTTGTCCACAATTCTTTCCAGTTAAAGTTAATTCTAGCTCTTTAGAAACATTTATTGCATCATCAAAAAACATTTCATAGAAATCGCCTAATCTATAAAATAATATACAATCTTTATATTCATTTTTAGTTGTTAAATAATGTTGCATCATAGGTGAAAATTTATCAAAATCAAATTCAGATTTTCCATTTATTTCATCTTTATTTTCAATTTCTGTCTCTTCTTTTAAGTCTGACATTTTTTAGTTCCTTTCATATTGCATAAATTTTTTTATTTACATTTGCATTATATACTATGATTGCTTATAAATCAAGCAATCATAAATAGTTTTTAATATGCTATTAAAATTAAATAATATAGCATAGTTTTCAATACTTCATTATTACTATGCTATATTACTAATACAATTATTTTTTTATAATTATTTCATTTAATTCTTCTTCATCTATTCCCGTTAAATCTGATATATATTTAACATCTTTTCCTTCTTCAATTAATTTTTTTGCTATTTCTATTGCTCCTTGCTTTATTCCATCTTTATATCCTGCTCTTCTTATTGCCTTTTCATCCATGATAGCTTTTTGTCTTAAGAAAGCTAGTCTTTGCATTTTTTCATCTTCACTCATTTCTTTTACTGTAATTACACATTTTTTTATGTCCTTATTTTCCTTCATAATCTCTTTTACCTCCCTTGAGTCCGGATTATCCAGAACTAGCATCCATTGTGCCTTTTGGTTAGTCTTGTCTTTTTTATACTCTTTTAATGCTTTCTTTAAATTTATTATATTTATTTCTATCAAGTCTGTCAATATTTTTGTACGATTTTTCGTCTCTATTAGTTTCCATTTTGATTCCATGCTATCAATATCTTTTAGTTGTTCTATGTCAAAATCTATTATTGCTACAAGCACAACTCTTTTTATTTTAGCATAATCTTCTCCTATCTTTGCTTGATTTGAATATAGCCTTGTAACATAATATAAAATTCTTTCTATAAAATTGTCTCTTTTCAGCAACTGTATTTCTACATCTACCTTTTCATTATCATTTATATCCAGTTCTAAGTCTAATATGCCTAATTTATCTGTCGGTTTATTTCTTATTAATTCTTTGTCTTCATTTATTTTTATACTTTCTATTTTCTCTTCTAATAGTACTTCTGCAAATGCTTTTGTTATTTCTAGATGATTTTTACTAAATAAACTTTGAAAAACTATATCTATTTTTGGAATTAACGTTTTAAAATTTTCTTCTTTATTATTTACCATAGGCATCTTTCCTTTCTTTTTAAGATTTTAATTTCATTGGATTTTATAAGAAAAAAATAATTTGAATAAATATAGCATATATTATAATGTCAAAATATGACAAAAGTCAAGAATAATCGTACTCCATTTTTCGACAAAAAGCTCCATAAAAAATGGAGCTTCTTAAATTATATTATTTAATTATACTACCTTTTAAATACCATTGATGCTCAGAGATAATTTTAACATTTATAATTTTGCCAATTAAATCATCTGTTCCTTCAAAGTTAACTACTTTATTAGATTCTGTTCTTCCTGTTAGCATTTTATCATTATTTTTGCTTTTTCCTTCAACTAATATTTGTACTTCTTTTCCAACATAGTTCTCGTTTTGCACTTTCATTTGATTTTCTACTAACTCTTTTAATCTATCAAATCTTTTATGCTTAACTTCTTCTGGAATTTGATTTTCCATTTTATCAGCAACTGTTCCTACTCTTCTTGAATATATAAACATAAAGACTTGTTCAAAATTTACTTTTTGTACTACATCTAAAGTATCTTCAAAATCTTCTTCTGTCTCGCCTGGAAATCCAACTATTATATCTGTTGAAAATACTATTTCTGGTATTTTATTTTTTATTTTTTCTGCTAATTTAATATATTCTTCTTTGGTATATTTTCTATTCATTTCTTTTAAAACTCTAGTACTTCCTGATTGTAGTGGAAGATGTATTTGCTTGCATATATGCTTTGAATTTTTTATTGCATCTATAACATCATTTGTAAAATCTTTTGGATGTGGTGAAATAAATCTTATTCTTTCGATACCTTCAATTTCATCTAGTGCAATTAAAAGTGTTGCAAAAGAATTAACTATCATTTCTTTATCATTTACTATAACTTTAAAATTAACGTCCTCACCTTTTGCTTTTTGGCTTACTAAATATGAGTTAACATTTTGGCCAAGTAACATTATTTCTTTATATCCATTTTTTGAAAGTCCTATTACTTCATCAATTATATCTTGAGGACGTCTGCTTCTTTCTCTTCCTCTTACATAAGGTACAATACAATAACTACAGAAATTGTTACATCCGTTCATAATTGTAACTGAAGCTTTTATTTTATCATCTCTTGAAATTGGAAGACCTTCTATTATTTGTCCATCTATATTAATTATATCTCGCACTTTTTTGTTTTCATCTAAGGCTTCATATAAATCTTGTGGCAATTTATTTAAAGTATGTGTTCCAAAAATTATATCAACATAAGGATAACTTTGTTTTATTTTCTTTGTAATATGTTCTTCTTGCATCATGCAACCACCAATTGCTATAATTGTGCCATTTTCTTCTTTTAATTTTTTAACTTCTCCTATTTTTCCAAATAATCTTTCTTCTGCATTTTCTCTAACACAGCAAGTATTAAATAGCACTAAATCAGCATCTTGCATATCTAGTGTTTTTTCATAATTCATCTCTTCTAACATTCCTGCTATCTTTTCAGAATCATTTTCATTTAATTGACATCCCATTGTTAAAATATAATATTTTAATTTTTTATTTTCATTTATTTTTTTTACTTTTTCTATATATATTAATTCTTCTTTAACTTCTTTTACTTGCACTTAAATTTTCTCCTTTTAGACATTTGTTCTATTTTATTATATTTCTAAAGTTTTTTCAATAGAAAATTTTGGTTTATTTTTTGTTAAAAAAAGAATAGCTTTCACTATTCTTTCTTTATTTTTATTTAATTCCATATTTTTTCTTGAATTTATCTGCTTTTCCACCTGTTGTTTCTTTTCTTAAATTACCTGTCCAAAATGGATGACATTTTGAGCATATATCAACTTTTAAATCTTTTTTTGTTGAATTTGTTTTCATTACATTTCCACAAGCACATGTTATTGTTGCTTCATTATATTCTGGGTGTAATCCTTC
>CANQCW010000053.1 GCA_947591055.1 uncultured Clostridia bacterium
AATGAGTGCAATACTATCTTTTTGCATTTTAGAAATTTCATTTTCCATTTTTTCAATATATTTTTGTTCCTTTTCTATTATATTTTGAATGTTAATAGGAATATCTTCTATTTTTTCTAATTCATCTAATACTTGTTGTAACTTTTGCTTTTCCTTTTGAATTTTTTCTTGAAAAACATTATAAAGTTCTTTACCAAGATTTACAGAAGAAGAGTCATATTTTTTATTGTCCTTTCTCGATGTTAATGGAATAATATTTAAAGCGCCATTTCTTGTATTATCATATTTATTTAAAACAATACAATAATGTAATCCACCTAGTTCATTGCCAATATTAAATCCTAAATTTACTTTTATAACATCGCCACGAGAATACATACCAGATTTTGCAATATTAAAAGTTCTTTCTTCATCATGATATTCAGCAAAATCATTTATCCAATATGCTAATAATTCACTTTTTTTGTATTCGCTCAATTCTATATGTTTTAAAAAAGACAAATCTAATCTATTTAAAGATTTATCTTTATGAATAATTGCATTGTTTTTTATTTTAATTTCATCTTCATTCATAATATCAACTCCTTATAATTGTATATAGTAGCATTATATCAAACGTTTGTTTTAAATACAATAGCTATTGAAAATTATTTTTAATATGTTATAATTTATATAACAGTTGATTAATCAAATTGTTTTTGGTAAAAAGTGGGAGGAAAAATTTTCGCAAATAATCTCCCTTATCGCACCAAGACTTATATGTTTGAACCAATAAACAGATTATATAAATACTATTCTGAAAAAGGATGGTATTTTTTATTTTTGTTCAAATTTATTATAAGCTGTAAATATTTATGTCGTTTGCAACATATATAAGATAGATTATTGATGGGAATAATTCATTAATATTGAAATTTTATGTAAAATAGTGTATAATATAAACGATATTAAAAATATTTAATATTTTCCCACTTATCACTAATTAGTGTAAGGAAATTGTTCCTCTACTTTTTAGTGTTGCAAATATAACCAATTAACATCAAAAAAGCTTAAGGAGGGATTAAAATGGACGAAGATAAAATGGATTATATTAGAATGATTAGTCCAATAATAGGAAATATTGCGATGCTGATTTATATAATCTTAACTTTAATATGTACAATAGTCGGCTTTAATAATACTTTACTTTCAATAAGTATTTTTGCCGTTGTAGTATACTTTTTTGCATATTTAGCCAAAATGGCAGTTGAGATAGCATGTGATGCACCATATAAAGATTCTCTTTATAGCGTCTTTATCAGCTTATTTCTTATTATAATTTCAGCAGTTCAAATGAAATGAAATTTTGGTCCAAAAAAGAAACCTTATAATGAAATAATTCCTTTTATTTAGGATAGTTTCAAGTAGGTTTCTTTTTTTATATTTTAATTGAATTTTTTAATAAAATTTATTAATATTGTTTAAAATAAAAATGATTGACATATAAAAATTTGAAGTATAAAATATCATCAGAAATGAAGGAATAGAAGAGATGGATTATCTAATTAGAATAGAAAATAGAAAGCGAAAACTTAATAAAAAACGTATTACGATACTAATAATAGCTATTTTAATTATTGCTGCTATTGTTGGATTTATTTGCATTAAAAATAAAAGTTCTTTGGGAAAAGTAAGTGAAGTAGTTAATGAAATACAAGAAAATATAATAGATGAAAATGTAATAGAAGAAAAAAATGAAGAAGTAAAAAAATATAATTTTGAAGCTTTAAATACTGAAGAATTTGAAAGATTTGATAATATTTATAAAGCAAGTGATCCAAAAAGAATATTTTTAACATTTGATGATGGTCCAACAATGCAAGTTACACCATATATATTAGATTTACTAAAAAATGAAGATATAAAAGCAACATTTTTCGTTTTGGGAAATAGAGTAGATGCAAACCCAGAATTAGTAAAAAGGGAATATGAAGAAGGCCATTTTATTGCAAATCATGGATATTCACACAAATATAGTGCAATTTATGCAAGTTCAGATGCAGTCATAGATGAATATTATAAAACAAATCAATCAATTAGAGATGCTATAGGAAATCAAGAATATAACTCATTAGCATTTAGATTTCCAGGAGGCTCAGTTGGTGGATATTATGATTCATTAAAAAGAGCAACAAAGCAAATATTAAGAGAAAAGGGAATAGCTAGTATAGATTGGAACGCACTTATTGGAGATTCAGAAGGACTAAAAACTAAGGAAAAATTATTAAATAGATTTTATGAAACAATGAAAAATCAGTCTAGCGTTGTATTGCTAATGCATGATGCTGCAGACAAAATATTAACATACGAGGTTTTACCAGAAATAATATCTTATTGTAGAGAAAATGGATATGAATTTAAAAATTTATATGATGTAATTCTAAGAGAAAATTAATATAATTGCTTTTCTAAGCAAAAAACTTCCAATTTTATATTGGAAGTTTTTTATATTGGAGCGATTAGGCTACAAGTTACGAACTCTCTTGTTTTCTTTATAAAGTTATTATATATGTATTAAATAAAAATTTCAATAATGCTATATAAATTTAAAATAATTTATAGTATAATTATTTTAAATTTATATAGGAGAATATATATGTTAAAAGAAATAAAAATTGAATTAACTAATAAATGCTCTAGAAATTGTATGCACTGCTCTAGTAATGCTATAAATAATATTAACAATTTAAAAGAATTAAATTTTGAAGATGTTTGTAAAATTATAGAAGAAGCAAAACAAATTGGAGTACAGACTATTGTTTTTACTGGTGGAGAACCTTTAATGTATGATAGACTTCCTGACCTTGTAAAACTCACTTCAAAATTAGGAATGAAATCAACTATATATACATTTGCTTATAGAACTGATGAAACTTTAAATAAATATAAAAATTTAATAAATCTAGGATTAAATAAAATAATTTATTCACTTGCAGATTCTTTATCAAATGAAACAGATATTTCAAGCTATGATAAAGAGTATTTTTTTGATAAAGTTTTTGAAAATAATGATGCCAAACTTGGTTTTCATTATACTGTTTCAAAAAATTCTATTTTCAAATTAGAAACAATATTAAACGAAACGATTAATACTTTTAATGATAAAAAATATTTTGAAAAGATAAGTCTTTTAAGATTCGTTCCACATGGTAAAGGAACAATAGATATGGATTTATCCAAAGAAGATTTATTAACAATTAAAAATCTTTATTTAAATTCAAATAATAAAAACAGAATTAGATTAGGTACTCCTTGGAATATACTTGATATTGAAAATACACCATGTATTATTGCAGATGAAATAATGATTATTGGATTTGATGGAATAGCATACCCTTGTGATTCAATAAAATATTTTACCAAACTAGGAATTAGTGGAAATATAAAAGAGAACTCACTGATGGAAATGTATAATTCAGATTACTTTAGTAATATACGAAAATTTAATACTGATAATGCTTGTTCATCTTGTAAACAATATCCTGTATGTAAAAGTGGCTGTATTGGTCAAAAGATAATTGCAAATTATGCTGACAGTAATAATAAAGTATTAATGCTAAAAAGATGTATAAATTCAAGAGATCCTAAATGTATGAGGTAAGTTTATGGAAAAAAGAAAAGAAGTATATGATTTATATTGGTATTTTGCCTGCGAAAGACAGAATATATTTTTTAAAAAAATTAATAATGAAAATCCGCCATGGACTGATGATAAAATTTTGCAAGAATATAAATTTTGTAATAGCTATAGAGTTAATGATAGAGTTAGTCAATACTTATTAAAAAATGTTATCTACAATGGCAAAAAATATTCCGATGAAGATATACTATTTCGAATACTATTATTTAAGTTATTTAATAAAGAATCTACTTGGGAATTATTATTAAAAAATTTTGAAGATATTACTCTAAAAACATTTAATTTCAAGGAATATTCTAATATATTAGAGCATGCTATATCAAATGGTATTAAAATATACAATGATGCTTATATAAGTTGTGCTAATAAAGCATTTGGATATAATAGAAAACACGATAATCATTTGTCATTACTTAATAAAATGTTTAATGAAGATAGAATACAAGATAAAATTATTAAATGTAAAACTATGGAAGAAGCATTTTATATTATTAAAAGTTACCCTTTAATTGGAAACTTTATGGCTTATCAATTGGTAACAGATATTAATTATAGTGAAGTGGTAAATTGGAAGGAAGATGAGTTCACAATTGCTGGACCTGGATCGCTTCGTGGAATCAAAAAGTGCTTTCTTGATAAATGCAAAATGAGTAATGAAGATATAATTAGATATATGTATGAACATCAAGATGAAGAATTTAAAAGACTTAATCTAAATTTTAAAAAAATTGGTAATAGACCATTACAATTAATAGATTGCCAGAATATATTTTGCGAATTAGATAAATATTGTAGACAAGCTATGCCTGAATTAAAATCTAATAGAACAAAAATAAAAAAACATTATATACCTAAAAAAGATAAAATTGAATATATTTATCCTCCTAAATGGAACTTATAGAAACTCCTCATAAAGCCAATTCAAATTTATAGTTTCTTATTTTTTCAATCATAAAATTTACTCATTTAATTCTGTGAAATTACATTGAATTAAATGAGTATTTTTATATTCATAATACTAAAAATCCTAGCACATATTATTTGTTTTGTATTCAAAAATAGTCAAAATTTTACAAAAAAATATTGAAATTTTTTAACATTTTATAGTATAATTTTTATATAAAATTACTGTATGACGATTATTAATGAAAAAAAAGTAATGTAAATATTGCAAAGGTGGATTATATATGAAATTAAGTAAAATGCAAAAAGTAATATCAATTATATGTAGTGTATTAGGATTTATTTTATCATTACTTGGACTAAAACTCGGTTTTCAAGGTATTAATGCAGACGATTGGGGACAATTAGGAGTTATCTTTATAATACCTTCTGTTTTTGCATTACTTATCATTGTATTAGATTTTTTAATAACAATTGGTAAAATTAAAAAAGGATTAATATATTCTTGCATAAGCACTTTAATAAAGATAGGAATTATAATATTGTTTATTCCAAGTACTATCTATGATTTCAAATATGAATTACAATATGGCGCATCAAATTTAGATTTTGATTTGATTTTAATTGTTTTACTTGTAATAATTACGATTCCATCTATTCTAAATACAATTAGGTTGAATTTTTTAAGAAAAAACAATAAGTAATTATAGCATTTTGAAATAAATATAGGGTTTGGGACTTGTCCCATAATCCGAAATTTTCGACTAGGGAGGAAAAATTCATTGCTTGACATCTTAACCATCATTTCTTTAAAATAAAAGGCATAAAAAAATCAACCTTTTACAGTTGATTTATGAATACTTTCGCCAAAGTGCGACTATTTTACTTATTGGAGCAGATGTCGTATTTATCTACAACTTTTTTCTCACTTAACGATTGATACAAATATCAATCAATTTACTAAAGTATATCATAAATTTAATAAATTGCAAGAATATAAATGCAACTTTTTTCAAAAATTTGTTCTGTTCGCTTGTTTTTTATTTAAAAATATTGTATATTGGTAAACATAGGAAATGATGAAAAGCAGATGTGGTTTTGCCGCCAATTTTTACGAATCTTCGTAAGAGAGGTGGTGATGTTTATGGTTAAAGTAATACTATTTTTTATAATAGCATTTATGCTATCTTTAACATTAAACGTTGCCTTGGCTGCAGTTCTGTATAAGAACTGGGTTGATAAGCAACTACATAAATAAAAAAAGCTCACATCTGTAAATTTGACGATTTAGATGTGAGTTTTTATATCTATTTCGGCAAAACCACGTTTGTGGATTTGTCATTTCCTATATTTATTATACACAGATAATTAAGAAATGTCAAATATGATTTTCTAACGTCCAGAATATGCAGGTGTTTCAATATTTTTAGAACTTGAATGTATCTTTTCAATACTACTTCCAACATATGGTACAGCACCCTTATAATCTGAAGATTTACCATATTTTTTATAATCTTCTTCATATTGTCTAGCTCTCTTTATTAAAATTGTTGTTAAATATGGAGAAAGATAGCTTTCACATTTTTCACTATTTGTATTAAAAACATTTGTATGTCCACCTACTGTTGCTTCAATTTCCATACTTGTTCCGTTTCTATGTTGCCCTTTATCAAATATCATTTCTCTTCTATTTCCAAAAAAAGCTACATCTGACATGAACAAATCTCCTGAAGATTTTTCTTCACGTATTTGTTCTGCAGCCCATGTTAAATCTGTATTAAACCATGTATTTCCAAGTTCTATTTGATTCCATGCATGACATCCCTCACTGGCAGTTTTTCCAACTATTGTTTTGCTTTTTATATCAACACAACTTAATACATTTCTTAATATTTCTGCATATCCACCACAAATTGTTTTTCCTGTTACCAATCCAGTGATATTACTTACACCTGAATAATAACTAAACCATTCGTCTAGAGACATTTGTTTATATTTTCCTTTATATTCTTTATCATATTTAACTTTATCAACTATTAAACAAAATATTTGCGTTGCAAGTTGTATATCTATAGCCGTTTTATTAGCGTATTCTGTAACATAAAGCTTACTAATAATCTCATTATCTACAACCGCTCTTATTTGTTTATAACCTTCTAAACTGATTGGACTTTGTTCAATGCTGACATTTCTATCTTTCTCTATTATTCTTATACCTGCGACATCAAATTTTCTTTCGATATTGTTTAGTTTATCTAATGGTAGTTCCCCCATATTATCAATTGTAATAATAATTGGTACTCCTTTATAATCTTTTTCTTCTTTAAGCATTTGTTCTATTGATTCTATATCAATAAAATTAACACATGCATAAGGAAATTTTTTACCTATGTTTTTTACATCTCCAAACCTAAATAAATTACTTCCCTGAAATTTTAGTCTAAGGTTTCCAACTTTGCTTTCTGTTCTTTTTTGTGCAAAATCATTTAACCCCTGTATATCTTCTACACCTTGTATTATCAATATTTTATTTGTAATGTTTGTTATATCTTCTCCTCTTTTTTCCATTTCTTCAAGTGTTTTAAATAAATATTTTAATGAAAATATATCTTTAAAGGCTTGAAATGGCATAGCATATCTTATGCTATACATTAACAAATCATGTGGCGAAATTCTCCTTGTTATATCATCTAATCTCTTTCTCTGCATAAATGGATCTCTTTCATTAAGCCAACCCATATATAAATCATTTATCATATTATAGTTAATTTCAGTTTTCATCTGTTACACCTCTTTCTACTATTTACTCGTTAGTTATTTGTAAAGTGCTTTAATTAAATAGTCAATTTTAGAAATGTTGTTCTCTTGTAAATATTTGTATGTATCTACAAATACTAATTATATTATAATATATTTTACAGAGTTTTGCAAATTTCAACTCATTATCGATAGTGTCAATTTTTTTCGGGGAATTTTATTAAAAATTTTTTACCCTCAAAATTGCTTTATAAATTAAGCCATTAT
>CANQCW010000054.1 GCA_947591055.1 uncultured Clostridia bacterium
ATTTCATCTAATACAGATTATTAAAGAAAATGGCTTGTTATGACACTTAAATTTAAGTGTATTTGTCAATGTGCTTTGTGTTTTTATAATATGGTAATAGTAAACAAGAGGATAAAATGTCAATTTTTTATTTACATCTCTACTAGGTAAATGCCACCTAAACATTAAAAATCGGAAATTTTAAAAAATATTTTTAAAATTTGCATAAAAAATAACACCTAATAATGTTTTCACACTATTAGGTGTTTTATATAAATAATTACTAACTATTTTTTATAATCCTTAAATCTATATGATAAGCGATTTTCCAATATTTTTGGTTGACTTTTTATACATCAAGTTTTAAATACAGAAGTATTAATACAAATTATATCATTACTTAACTTTTTGCTAACAACTTCCATACATGATTTTTCTGACATACTTTGTATTTTTATGACCTTATTTTATACTCAACTTTTAAGTTTGTCAAGACCTATTTGGAATTTTTTTACAGTCTAAAATTAAATTTATTGCATCTGCAAATCCGTGTTTTATAAAACTTTTCATTTTCATAAGCTCCAATAATATTAATTTTGTCTATATAACTATCTAAACTATCTCTAACTTTTTCTAATTTTTCAGAATCATTTGATAGATTTTCTATTATCTTAAATAACTTATCATAACTATCATTATTACTTGTTATTAATTTTATCTTTTGTTTATCTACATCTGTTAATGCACATAAATTTTCTTCTCGGCATTCAAATAAATTGTCTAGAACTGTTCTTGTTTTCGTTTCACTTAAATTAAACATATTTACTACCTCCAAATTTATAATTTACTGATAGTATAACGTGCTCAATTTAATTTGTCAGCCCTTTCTTGGAATTTTAAAGTATTTTTTTTGGATATAAGAATTAATCTATCTGTTGGTCTAGAAATACCAACATAAAATAATTCTTTAGTTAATTTCTCTGGATTTACTAATACTACTGTATTAAATTCTAAGCCTTTTACTAATAATATCCTAGATGCTAAATTTTTATATTTATATTTTCTTGTAGTACTAGAAATATTTCTAATATTATCAATAATTTCACTGATGTCTTTTGAGTGATTAAATTTTACTTCGTTTAAAACTCTTTTAAATTCACACCATAATTCTTTTCTATATATTTTCATTTCTTTATTATTTTCAAGTTTTTGAATTAGCTCTGTATAATTATTAGTTTGTATTGCTTTTATAGATTCAATCGCGATTTCTTTATTTTTAGAAATTCTTTTTAAATTATAATCTTGATTTTGTATTTTGCTATATATATTACCAAGTTGAGTATTAAAGTGTATAAAACATTTTTCAGCCATCTTATATATTGCAATTACTGTATTATATGAATTATCTTGAATATCTTTTGTAAAATCTCTTAAAGTTTTACATTCTATTTCCTCTTGACTATAATACTTTCCTCCCATTTTTCGAGCAAATGAATGTGCCTCTTGTTCATATTGAAATAAAAATAGGTTATCATCTTTATTATTCAACAGATTATAAGCTATTGTTCTTAAATTTATTCCTTTATCGTCATTATATATATATTGTACACCTGCAGGTAAATTTTTAAGTTCAATAATTTCATTATTTATTAATTTTTGTCTAGTTTTCATTATCCAATTTCCTAATTCTTTATTATGTTTCTCCCATCTCCAAGGATAATTGAATGCTCCTGCAAAAATAAAATCATTAGCTATTTCATTCCAATTCACTAGCTTATCTTTAAATCCAAATATTCCTTGTAAAGGATCACCAAACAGTTTACAAGGTATTATTTTTGATAAGCTAACAATTATTTTATGTTGAATCTCTATGCAATCTTGATATTCATCTACTAAAACTTCATTATATGTGCTTTTTATTACTTTTTGAATATTACTATTTATAAGAAGATTTACCATTCCCTCATATATTGCATCATAATTATCTTTTTTATCTATTTTAATATTAGATAACTTAGGATATGCATTAACATATTTATAGCAAAAGGATGCTATCGTGTAAATTTTGAATTGTGAATTTAATATATTTTTATTTAATAATCTTTTACTAATACATTCTACTCCTGCATTAGTATGTGTTAAAATTAAATATTTCTTAGTTTTATTTTGCCCCTTTATAATATCTACTATTGTTTCTGTTTTTCCACATCCTGCAGGAGCTATCATAAAAATATTATTCATATTTTTAATTTTATCTATATCAACCTTCATATGACCAATCTTTCACTTCTTCTAATTTTTTTATAATATCACATTCTTTATTAAATGTGTCATAGCAATCTTTTATAATATCACCCAATATTTCTCCTTTGTCTATTCTCTTATACCACTCTTTTCTCTTAGCAATTCTTCCGATTAATTTTCTTGTCTCTTGTTCTCCTAACTCACTTTCTATATCTTTATACTGTGTTGTTTCCTTATTAGACTCATCCTTAATCCATTTTTCTATGGTTTCTTTCGTATAAAATTTAACTGCCTCATCTATTAATAATTGGATTTTATCTTTTGGAATGTCTAAAAAAATTCTTTCTTCTGTTGATACATTTCCTGCCCAACTTACCGTTTTTATTCCTATTTTTTCTATTTCCTTAGCATCATTTAATGCATTTGCATCATCGGAATCAATAAGTATTAATACATTATATCCTAATTGCTTTAATTCTTTTGCTCTTTTACATGCTTGTACACCACCATTACCATCTACTATAGATACACCATAATATTCAATGTATTTTTCATCTTTTCCCCATTTCCTATCTAAGCTTCTAATCAGACCTAATTCTGTTTTCCCTTCTGTTACTATTACCTTTCTAGATAGTAAAGCTTCTGGCATAACTCTAATTGTAGCCTGTAAATCATCTGCTACATCTACGCATTCTGTTGTTCCATTAACTGATCTACAAATTACAATATTAGATGAATCAACTTCAACAATACTTATAGGCGAATGACTAGTAAAAATTATTTGTCTTCCATCCTTTGAATTATCCAAATTTCTTATTAATCTTCTTAGTCGATATGGTTCTAATCCATATTCAATTTCATCAATTAGTATACAAGAACCTTTATTTAATTTGCTAATATTCATTGCTGAAGACATTAATCTTTTTGTGCCAGTTCCGTTAGACATTACAGGAACTAAACCATCATATATATTTATATTAGAATAACCTAGTTCAGAATTCTTTATATCTATTTTTGCATTAAATGAATTATTAGGAGCAATTCCATATTCTTGAGTAGTGTTTAATATATTATCTATAATTTTTTTCACTTCTTCCTGCTTTGAAAAATCTATATCTTTCTTTATTGTTCTATAAATGTCTAAAATAGTTTTATCTAAATTTTCTAAGTTATCTCCATATTTTTTTAATACAGAATTTCTTCCTAAATTAAAATCTTTATAAAAATATTCTCCAATCCTTCCTACTTTTAACTTCATTCTATCTTTAGAAGATATTTTTTTACCTTCTGTTCTATTATTTATTACTGTCCATTCTTGTTCATAATATTTATTTATTTCAAGCCTAATTGTCAAAAAAATTTCATCATCATTTTGTGGTTCATCATCTTCTGTATCTGTATCTACATCTTTTCTTAAATATAATCCATAATTTTCTTCTCTCATAAATTCATCTGGAAAATCACCTATAGTTATCTCTATTCTTATATTATTATTAACATCACAATTATAAAAATCATAATCACTAATATTTATATTCCAATATGGATATAATGCCCATTCTATTGCATCTAGTATAGTTGTTTTTGTAGAATCTCCTGGACCGATAAGACATATAAATTTATTTCTTAATTTCCAATTCAATTCTTTTATCCCTCTAAAATTGTTTACCTTTATTCTTTTAATATACATCTTTTACTCCCATCTATTTATCATTAATTTTTTTTATAATATCATATTCTTCTATTTTTTTCCATTATATCATAATATTTTTATTTCTATTTTATTTTTTTCCACCTATAAGCAAAGTATTTTATCGATAACTTTTTATCTTATCTTAAGATTTATATTATAATGACAAAAGTAAAATTGTATGATATAATGGCATAAGAAAGGATTAAAAAATGAATTTAAAATTAATAAGAGATATATATAATATGCATATTAAAGGGTTTGAAGGACTAGATTTTAATGTTATTAATAAAAATAATTATGAAATTACATATAATGAAAATATAAAAGATTGCTATAGTAATTTTATTTCAAATTTTGATGTTAATAACAAAGAAGATTTATGCAGTATAATTGATGATGCAGATAAATTCTTTAATTCTATTAATAGAAAAACTACAGTTTATTTAATCCCTTATATGAAAGAATTATATAATAATAAAGAAAATTATTTTAATAAAGAAATTTTTGAACTTGTATCAACAGAAGTATGGCAAACATATACTGATTTTGATAAATTAGATAAGATTATAACAAATTGCAATTTTAATATAACACTTGAAGAAACTACTGATATGAAACAATATGCTGACGTTGTAATGCAGTGCTATCAATCAGGAGATGAAGATGATCCTTATGGAGATTTAGATGATGGGTACCGACAAGGATATATGAATTATAAGCAAGTATATAATGATATAAAAGTAAAATTTTATTATATAAAAATGAATGATGAGATAGTAGGTACTACACAGGGTGTTTATAATGATAATCTTTATGGAATTTATAGTTTAGCAATAAAGAAAGATTATCGAAATAAAGGAATTGGTAAAGAAGTATTAAAAAAGCAGTTAGAAATATGTAAAGATAAAAACATTCAAATTGCTTATTTACAAACAGAGCAAGATTTTTATCCTTCTAAAATGTATAGAAAGTTAGGCTTTAAAGATTTGTGTGAAGTATATTATTATATAAAAAAATAGGAGAAGAAACAAAATGAAAGTTTTAATTCTAAGTTTTAGTAGTAATCAAGTAAATGAAGATAGTTACATTCCAAATAAAATAGGATTAACATTTTCTTGTGCCCAAGAATGTGAAAAAAAATTAAAGGAAAATGGAAATGAAGTAGAACATATATGTATGAATAAAAAAAATATTCAAAAATGTTTGGCTTGTGGTAAAAGAGGTTGGGGTATATGCTTAGAAGAACATAAATGTATTTTAAAAGATAATTTTAATGAAATCTATGAATATATGAGTAATTTTGATGCGTACATATTTATTACTCCAGTTTATTTTTGGGAAATGAGTGAAAGTGCAAAAACATTTTTTGACAGACTAAAAAGGTGTGATGCTTTTAATGATAATTCTAAAATTAAGCATAAGAAAATTGTTTGTATTGCTTGTGCAGGTGGCAGTGGAAATGGAACAGAAGAAACTTTAAAATCTTTTGACATATTAAATCATTTTTTAGAAACAGAAATGATTGGGCGAATACCTATAACAAAAGCTAATTTTGAAAATCAAAAAAGCACTATAGATAAAGCAATGAAGTTTTAAATTAATATAAGGAGATAATCGATAATGAATTTATTTGAATATAAAGATTTAATAGATGGAAAACCTATGCATATTGCTACAGTAAATAGAAGTAATAATCCTAATTTGGCAGTTGCATCAGATGTTAAAGTTATAGAAAATGACAAAATAATTATATCTGTAAATGAAATGGTAAATACACAAGAAAATATACAATATAATCATAATGTTGTTTTAACTGTGTTTAATGAAAAATATGAAGGATTAAGAATATTTGGAACTGCCGAATTTTATAAAGATGGAAAATATTATGATATATGTAAAAAAACATTCTTTGGAAATGGCGAAGTTACACCTTTTGGAGCTACTAAACCTAAAGGTGCTATTGTAGTAAAAGTAGATAAATTTTCAAAATATGTATAATAATAGAAAAAGATATTTAAATAGAACTATACTTTCAAAAGCATAGTTCTATTATATTAATAAAAAGATTTAGAACGATTAATTTCTTGCCACACATCTAAGTCAAGTTTTTTATCTATAAGCTCAATCATATCTTTCTGCTTTTTATATATAAGTTTCATATAATTTAATAATTCTTGTCGTTCTCCTTGAGAAAATTGCGTACCATATGTACAAATATGTCTTATATCTTTACCTATTTTTTTAATTTCTTTAGTATTATTAGAGTAGGCATCATATATTTCTTGTTGTCCTTTTAAATCTACATTTGTTACTCTCTCATAAATTGCTGCATCTCGGATATATGGTGCAAGTCTTTTATAACCATAATTTTTTGCTTTTGCTTCAACTAAAAGTCTTTCTTCATCAGATAACCATACTTTTATACTTTTCCTTCTTTGTTCTGGATTTAATTCAAATTTCATAAAACATACCTCCTTTTAATTTTTTATAAAAACACATCATAAATATATCCAGCTTTAATAAACTTTTCGGTTAGTTCCATTTTATAGTCTTCTAATAGTTGTAAATATTTTCGCTTGAAATAATTTTTACATAACCATTCAATACCTTCTCTAGAAATCATAATTTTATCATTATCATAATATTTAAATGTATTTTCTAGATTTTCTTTACACATTTTTGTTATTGCTCTATTTATGGTATCTTGTTTTCTACAAAAATAATTTTCTAAATCTAATAAAGGCATATCTCTATTCCAAAATGATTTAGAATCTATATTTAACAATTTTTCATATTCTTTTATTCTTAATTCAAAAAAATTTATATCAGCATCTATCTGACTCTTTTCTGACTGAAAATAAACATATATTAGCCAAAGATAACCTTCATGTAAAATAAAATGGTATTTACTTCTTACTTTTTCGGTCTTCCATCTACAAGATGGATGCTTATGTATCATAACTGATATTGCTTTTCTTAAATCTTTATGTGTTATTTCTTTTCCATTTTTAGTTTTTATATTTAAAGTTTTCAGTTTTAACAATATTTTTTCATAAGATAAAAATATCTTATCAAATTCATCCATATATATTCTCATAATAGTTCCTCCATTTTTTTTATATATATTTTCTGAAATAGCAAGAGCGAATTTCAGAAAATTTTGAGCAAATTAATTTGCTCCGAATAAAGTGGATTTTTTAGTGCCCTTTATTCGCCAGCATGGTGTCTTGACACCCTTTTCGCTGTTTAGGGAAAAATCCCTAATACCTTTTTAGCCCTCTGGGAGTTATAATTTTTATTATTTTTTAGAATACTTTCATTAAAAAAACAAATAAAACTTATTTAAAATTCGCATACAAACTATTTAAAAATTCTTCTGAGTATTGTCTTTGATTAGTATAATTTGAAATGAATTTTCTCTGTACTTTAGTATTATTTTTAATATTATTTCTTATAATATTATCTTCCATATTTTGATGGATAGCCTGTCCATTTTTTGATTGATAT
>CANQCW010000055.1 GCA_947591055.1 uncultured Clostridia bacterium
AAAGTTCGAACAGATTCGTCGTTGGAGCGGGTAGCGGGAATCGAACCCGCGCTATCAGGTCGGAAGCATGACATTCTGCCACTAAATTATACCCGCATATATTTTCTGGCTTTATGCCAGATTTTTATGCTTAAATATTTTTATTTAAAACTATTTTTTAGTTATAATATAATTTTTATTCAATGTTATCTATAAAACTTTGGTCAACATTTTTAGCTTCTTCTTCACTTATATATCCTTCTGTTGCCATAGCATTTAGCACTTGTTTTTGTCTTTGTTTACAAAGTTCTTTATCTACATTTGGTGCATATACACTTGGTGCATTTGGTACTCCTGCAAGCATTGATAATTCTGCTAAATTCATATCTTTAGGTTCTTTTTTCAAATATCCATTACAAGCTTCTTTTATTCCATAGTATCCATTTCCAAAGTAAATTGTATTTACATATATTTCTAATATATCATCTTTTTCATACTCTTTTTGTAATTGCATTGCTGTAAACACTTCTGCAACTTTTCTTTTTATAGCATTTTTTTCTTCTATATAGTATATATTTTTTGCAACTTGTTGAGTAATGGTACTTCCACCTTCTTTTATATCCCTACTTTTTATATTTGAAAAGATTGCTCTTAAAATTCCAATTGGATCAACTGATCCATGATTATAAAATCTTCTATCTTCTATTGCTATAACTGCATCTAAATATTGTCTTGGCATATCTTCTTTTTTTACAAATGTATAATCATTTCTTATTTCAGTTATTCTTGATTGCAATGGGACTTTTTCTATTGTTTCTTTATAATATTTATAACCATAAAAAGTAATTCCTACAGTTACCATTATTATAATAATTAGAAACCATAATATAATTTTTCTAATTAACTTCATAAGCTACTCCACTTTAATATTCTTCAATTTTTATATATACTTTTTCTACTTCAGAGTATTTCTTTTCTACTGTTAGTTTAGTTACTTGATTATCATCTTTAAAAACAAATTTATTTAGTGCATCCAGTATTGATTTTGCAATATTATCTATATCTGGTTTTTTTGTTGGACTAATATTTCCGCTTAACATTTCTTCATATTTCTTTTTGCTTGTACTTTTTGGAATTTCTAAATAAGCTATTATTTCTACACTAACTCTTCCTTCTAATAATTGATGATTTGGATATTTTATTTTAAAATTCTGTTGTATATATTCTTCATAATCTTTAGTTTTATTTGGAGTATAAACATTATATGTATATGTATTAATTCTAGGTCTTTGTTTTCCTACTATATTTCCTACTACTTCAAATTCATATATCATATTTATTTTCCTCTACAATTAGTTTACTATATAATTGATTTTACCATTAAATAATATATTTTGCAATATTTTATTTTTTTATAAATCACATATTTTTAAAATATTATCAATTGAAATTTTATTATTCTCAATTACAATAAATCTTTGTATTCTATTTATTTGATTAAATCTTCCTACATCTATTTTATATTGTTTATTTTTATAATGAACAATTTTTACCTTATCTCCTATTTCTAATGAGTTCAATTTTTTTGATAATTCTTCCTTCATTTCTTCTGATAACTCTTTTTTATCAACTATAATTTTTTCTTTTTCTCTTAAAGCTAGCTGAAAACCATTTAAAGCGTCAAATGGTAAGAATTGTTTTGCTCTATCTGAATTTGACATTTTTTTCTCCTTTCTATTTTTTAATAAGCATTATGTCCTCCTATCAAAGTATTTCTTACAGTTGTTGTTGCGTTTTCTTGCAAATTTATACCTTTTAACAGCAGATTTTTTCCAAATTTATTTTTCAAAATATTTATTGTTTTTTCTATATTTTTTTCTTTATCTTTTTTCTCTTGATTTACAAATAAGTTTAATTGCTCATAATTATCGCTTGAAAGTCTTCCAAATAAAATTCCTATTCGTCTTATTGGTTCTATCTTACTTACTATTTTTGCATATAATTTTTCATATTCTTTTAATAAATCTGTATAAGTATTTGTTGCTATTTCTATTTTTTTACTTCCTTTGCTTGGCTCAATACAATCTTTTGAATATCCTACATATAGACTTATACTTTCTGTTTTTAGATTTTTCGTAACTAATTCTAAACTTAACAGCTCCACCATCTCTTTTGTTACTAACAAAGCATCAGCATAATTATAATCTTTAAATAATATTTGATTTGTTGATATTGAATTTGTTTTAGGTTTATATTGTTTTATTTCTTGTATTGTACATGGTTCTATTCCCTTAGAGTGATCTATTAAATATTTTGCATTTATTCCAAATTTATTATATAGCTTTCTTGGGTCTGCATTTGCTATGTCATTTATTGTATATATTCCCATTTTTCTTAAAGATTCTGATATTCCTTTTCCTATCTGCCAAAAATCTGTAAGTGGTTTATGATTTCCTAAATCTTTTTTATATTTTTCTTCATCCAAATATCCTATATTACTTACACTATGTTTTGCAGTTATATCTAAAGCTACTTTTGCTAAATACATATTTGTTCCAACTCCTGCTGTTGCAGTTATTCCTGTTGTTTCTTTAATTTCTTTTATAATCTTTTTTACTAGAGTTATCGGTTCTACTTTATATAATTTAAAATATTTAGATACATCTATAAAAGCTTCATCTATTGAATATACGTGAATATCATCTTTTGAAAAATATTTTAAATAAATTTCATATATATTTGCTGAATATTCAATATATTTTTTCATTTTAGGCATTGCTATAATATAATTTATATTTTTAGGAATTTCATATAATCTACATCTATTTTTTACTCCTAACATTTTCATTTTTGGAGATACTGCCAGACATATTGCACCTCTTCCTCTTTCTGGATTTGCAACTACTAAATTTGTGTTAAATGGGTCTAAATGTCTTTCTACACATTCTACTGATGCATAAAATGTTTTTAAATCAATGCAAAAATATATTTTATTTTCCAAAATTAACACTTCCTTAATTTTATTTTTCTAAAGTATATCACTTTTTATTTTAATTGTAAACATCTGTTTGCATGTAATTTTTTCCATAATTTTAATTTAATATCAACAATTATATTCACCACACGTTAAAAAGCAGTTCCAGAATTTTCTGGTAACTGCTTTTTAAGATTTTCTAAAATTTTAGATTTTGTATTTCTTACTTGAAAAGGTATACTACTTTAAAGAAGTTAACAAATACCAATGATACGGTATTCATAATTTTGATAAAGATATCCAAAGAAGGACCTGCAGTATCTTTTAAAGGATCACCAACGGTATCTCCTACAACTGCTGCTACATGTTCTTCACTACCTTTGCTACCTTGAGCCTCTATATATTTCTTTGCATTGTCCCAAGCTCCTCCACTATTTCCAAAGAAAATAGCAAGTAAGATTGCGGCCATAATAGCTCCGAAAAGGATACCAGCAACAAAGTTCGGTCCAAACAAGAATCCGCCAAGTACAGGAATTACAATTGCAATTATTGCAGGTGCTTTCATTTCTGCTAATGCACCATTTGTTGCAATTTCAATACATTTCTTGTAATCGGGTTTTGTTTTTCCTTCTCTTAATCCTTTAATCTCGTTAAACTGCCTTCTCACTTCTCCTACCATTTTCTCGGCACATTTTGATACTGATTCAATAAGCATACCAGAGAAATACCAGATTACTGCTCCTCCTATAATTACGCCAAATAAGATTCTAGCATCAAGTACGTTCAAAATCATATTTACTGATTCTAAAGATACAAAACTGTACATATAAGAGTTTAGCAATGAAATTGTTGCATATGCTGCTGACCCAATAGCAAATCCTTTTCCTATTGCTGCTGTTGTGTTACCTACAGCATCTAATTGGTCAGTAATTTTTCTAACTTCAGAAGGAAGATTTGCCATTTCAGCTATTCCTCCTGCATTGTCACTTATTGGTCCATATGTATCAACTGTTACGGTCATTCCTACAAATGAAAGCATACCAACTGCTGCCATAGCAATGCCATAAGTTCCGCATACTTGTGATGAAATATATACACCAAAACCAATAATTAAACATGATGCCAAGTTAGATTTCATACTTCCGGAAAGTCCTTGTGTTATATTCAGAGCTACTCCCATTTTTGATGCTTTTGCAATCTTTTTTGTAGGACCATAATCATAACTTGTATAATATTCTGCAATCATACCTATTATGATACCGCTCGCAATACCTACAACTGACGCAATCCAAGGTGAAAGTATTCCAAACTTGAAGAAACCTAAATCTCCAATATTTTCTCCAGAGAACAGGAATATTGTGAAAAAGAAATTAATTATTCCTGCTAAACCGGCGGAAATCCATGTTCCTAAATTCAGCTCTTTATGAGGATCTTTTCCATCTTTCTTGGCCAGTATAAAAGCAAGTCCAATAATGCATGAAAGAAGTCCAAAAGCCGAATATCCGATTGGATAAAGAATCATTTTTTCGCGAAGTGCTTGGCTAATTTGTATACCACTTGACATCAGAGTAATAGTTATATACACCGGTGTCATTGCTGCACTTACTATTGATCCTACATTACTTTCAAGCAAATCAGAGCCTAAGCCTGCTGTATCACCAACATTGTCGCCGACACAGTCTGCAATAACTGCAGGATTCCTTGGATCATCTTCAGGAATATTTTCCTCCGTCTTTCCTACTAAATCTGCACCCATGTCAGCGGATTTTGTATAAATACCTCCACCTACACGGAAAAACAAGGCTACAATGGAGCAACCAAGTCCATAAGATGACACAATCATTGTAAATGGTATAAAAGATATATTTAACCAATTCACAACAACATCTACATTATGGAAATATCCTTTAAATATAATAAGGATTATAACCAGACCAATAAGAGAGAAACCAGCTGTACTAAGCCCATTAACGCTTCCTCCCCTTGCATCAACTTTTACAGTTTTGCCAACTTTTTTAGTTAGTCTTGCTGTGTTAGCTACCCGTACATTTGCATAAGTAGCAGCCTTCATCCCAAGAAAACCAGCTGAAGCACTCATTATTGATCCAATTATAAATGCTATTCCACTTGGAATAAAAAAGACTACACTTTCAATTATAGCAACAACAATTATTGCTATAAACAGAACCTTATATTCCTTTTTAAGAAATGTATTGGCTCCTAATCTGATTGCCGAAGCAATCTCAGACATCTCAGCTGTTCCTTCATCAAGAGATTTTACTTTGAAGAAGTTATATCCAGCATAAGATAATCCTAAAATGGAAATTAAAAATACTATAGCAATTATACTATTCATACTTTATCCCTCCGCTTGTACTAAGCATGTTTGCATTGTTAACGAGTTACTTTAAATTCTACCCTCCTTTCATTTTCTGTAAGAAATATTCTACAGTATTTTGTAGAAAATAACGGCATAATTATATCAGATTTTTTTGTATTTTACAATAGTTTTTCAATAATAACGTTTGTTTTATGTAAATTTTTTATTAGTATACGACTTGTAATAAAAACAAACAGAAATAAATTAGATTTGATTAATTTATATACATTGACTTTTAAAATTAAACTAGTTATAATTTTTTTATAAAAAATTTATTTTAAAGGAGTATTATTTTGGATAAAAGAAATATAAAACTTGCAAAAAATATTATAGATAATTCAATATCATTAAATAAGGAAGACAATTTATTGATAGAAATAATGGGTGAAGATGGCTTTGCACTTGCATATGAAATTGCATTACAAGCAAAAAGTCTTGGTGTTAACCCCGTTTTAAGTTTAATAAAATATGATAGATTGAAACATTTTTTAATAAATGCAAGTGAGGAAGAAATTATTGAATATGGAAAAAAAGATTATGAGCAAATGAAAACAATGCAAGCTTATATAGGAATAAGTTCTCAAACTACAGATAACCCATTAGAATCTATTCCTATTGAAAAATTAGAAATGTACAATAAATACTATACAGCACTAGTACACTTAAATCAAAGAGTAAAACACACAAAATGGTGCATTTTAAGATATCCTAATGAATATTATGCTAGTAAAAGTGGTATGACATTAGAAGAATTTAAGGATTTTTATTATAATGTTACTACACTAGATTATAATAAATTAAAAAATTTAATAGAGCCATTAAAACAATTAATGAATAAAACTGACAAAGTACACATTATATCATCTGATACAGATTTAACATTTAGTATAAAAGGTATTCCTGCTGAAAAGTATTATGGAACATTTAATTTGCCTGATGGAGAAGTTGCAACAGCTCCTATCAAAGAAAGTGTTAATGGTTATATTACATATAATACTAAAACAAAATATAATAATATAATTTTTGAAAATATAAGATTTGAATTTTTAAATGGAAAAATAATAAAAGCAACCGCTAAAGAACATAGTCTAGAACTTAATAAAATATTAGATACAGATGAAGGAGCAAGATATATTGGTGAATTTGCTTTTGGACTTAATCCATATATAAATAATACTATGTTTGATACATTGTTTGATGAAAAAATAAATGGTAGTTTTCATTTTACACCCGGAACTGCATTAGAAGAAAGTGATAATGGAAATAGGTCAGCTGTGCATTGGGATATCGTTAAAATATTAAAAAAAGAATATGGTGGTGGAGAAATATATTTTGATGATACTTTGGTTATGAAAGATGGAAAGTTTATTCCAAAAGAGCTAGAAATATTAAATTCAGAAAATTTGATAAAGGAGCTATAAAAGCCCCTTTATTTTTTATTGTTTTTCATAGATTTCTCCATCTACATAAAATAAGAGGGATACTTCTATAGCATCCCCCCTTATTTTTCAAGAAACTCGTTTATAGTTAAACTAAAGGCTCGTTTCTAACCTAATATTATATTTTACTTAATTTTTATCATCATTATTAGTTACTATACCTGTATTTGTTGTTCCATCATTCATCATCTGGATTATTTCTAGATAATTCTAACACATATAATATTAATTTATATATAAATAAATTTAACTAAACTTTTCTTAGTTTCTTCCCAAACATCACGTATATTTTCTACTAATGGTTTCATTTTTTCCCAATTTAATTGAAATGAATATGCATGTCTATAAAAATGTCTAAAAGTTGCATATTCTCTTAATTTCAAATACAGCTGTTCATCAATAATTTCATCTCTCATATTATTTTATCCAATTTTTAATAAACCTCCAACTTTTAATAACATTTGAGAGAAACGATTTTCTTTATCATCTAAATCTATTAAATCAAACTCATTTTCAAGTTCAAACATTAAGATACCTGCAACTCTATAAAAATCTTTCTCATTTATTCCTCTAACTGCAATATCTATATCTGAATTTTCATTAAATTTTCCATTAGCTATAGAGCCAAAAATAAA
>CANQCW010000056.1 GCA_947591055.1 uncultured Clostridia bacterium
TACTAATGTTATTATAGAAAATAAAGCAAGTCCAAGTTTCTCTAAAAATTTCATTTTTTACCTCTTATCTTTAAGAAGCTTTCAAATTCTAAAAGCTTCTTAATTTATATTTTGTAATTTTTATTTAATTATTATTAATAATTTTGCTAATTTTATTTAATAAATTTTTTTATTTTATAAATTTATTTCTTTTTTGCCTCTTTTTTTGCTGTTGTTTTTTTAGCATCAGCTTTTTTTGTTTCTTCCTTCTTTACTTCTTCTTTTTTAGCTTCTTTTTTTGGTTCTTTTTTCTCTTCTTTATTTACCTCTTTAGGTTCTTCCTTCTTTTTATTAGAAACTGTACTTACACCTTGTACATGTACATTTACTTCTTCTACATTTAAACCTGTCATATTCTCTACTGATTTCTTTACTCTTTTTTGTATTTCAAAAGCAACTTCAGGAATTCTAGCTCCATATTCAACAATAATATTTACATCTATTTTAGTTGATTTTTCTAATATTTCTACTTTAATTCCTTTTGACATATTTTTCCTTCCACTAAGTACTTCAGATATTCCTCCAGCAAATCCTCCAGCCATTTCAGCTACTCCTGGAACTTCAGATGCTGCTATTCCTGCAACTACTGCAACAACATCATCTGATATTTGTATATTATTTTCTTGTGTCTCCTTTTTAATTTCTTCCTTCTTCTCTTCCATAACAAACCTCCTCAATACTTTATGATATTCTAAGTATAACAATATATACTTATTTTTACAAGTATTTTTTACAACTTTTCTTCAAGTCCTGCAATATCATCATTAGAAAAATCATAAGTCATTTCTTTTCCATAAGCTTGCTCATAAGCTTGCTTTTTTAATTCATAATCTTTATTATGCATAGCTATTTTATTTTCTTTTAAAGATTTATTTTCATCTGGATATATAGGAGGCATTATATGAAGTATAAATTTTAATTTGTTAAATCCATCATCCTCATATTCTCCTTCTTTTTCTCTCATTTCTACAAAACAAGGAATTATTGGAACATTATATTTTGCTGCTAAATGGTAAGCTCCCGGTTTTAAATTTCTTACTTTTTTGTAGTTAAACCACATTTCTTCTTCAGGATAAATTAATATGAAATTTTTATTTTTTAATAATTTTTCAATGGCAGGCATAAATTTTTTTTCATTATATTCTTTATCTGAGTTTACTGGAATTGTATTAAAATAATTCATTATAAATCCAAATAATCCTTCCATTGCTAAATTATTATCTTCTATAACTATATTAAATTTTTTATACATTCCTACTTTTTTAATTGCATATAAAATTGGTGTGCTATCTTTTGGGCTGAAATGATTAGATGTTATTATTGCACCTGTATCAATATTTTCAAGGTTTTCTAATCCTATAATTTCAGTTTCTTGGTTAAATTGTTCTATAAAATTATTTATAGTTTTTCTAACTATTTTGTTTTTTATTTTATTAATAGGATTTCTTTTAAAAATATCAAATTTGTTAATTTTTTCATTTAATGCATCTTTATCAATATTAGGATCACTAATTTCTACTTTGGAGTTAAGATTATTTTCATTAAGGCATTTTTTTATATTCTCTATAACAGCTAATCTTTCTTTATCCTTTTCCATTTTAAATTTCATTCCCTTCTCACTTCGTTTGCAAGGTTTTAAAGCTGTTGCACCTTTACTCTCTTAAACAAGTTCATTAGTTTCTTCCATTACATCTTCAGTTTCGTTATCATCATCTAAGTCATCTTCTATATCTGCAAACTTAAATTCTTGTTTAACAATTTGCTTTGTATATTCTACTAATTTGTCTCCTGCAATTAAATCTTGTTTTTTAGCCTCTTCAGGATAATTTGCTAAGCTTTCTTTTAATTCATCATAATATTTAGTTTCTTTTGCATAGTTCCAAAAGCTTTCACTATATGGAACATCTTCATAATGCCAAGGTTTTCTATACATATTATAATGTATTAGATGAATTTCATTAACATCAAATTTTTCTCCATAGTCTGGCATTTTATTCCAAGTTTCTGGAAGGTATAAAACTCTATCTTTGCAAAGTGTATTTAGATAGTCTTGGTCTGGAGCAGCTGTATCTAGATTATAATTTAATAATCTAAACAAAAATTTTTCTTCTATTCTTTCTTTTCTCATTTCTCTTAAGTTCATAACAAGCACGCCAGAGTTAAAATAGTTCTTAGGTTCGATACCAAGTCCCACTTTTGAATAAACTCTAAACTCTGGAACAGAATTTATTACTTGGTCAGTTACTCCTGCAATTAAATTGTCTCCTAAATCTAAATCATATAATTTAGCAACATCATCTTGCAAAACTATATCTGCATCTAAATATATAGCTTTTTCATATTCTGGAAACATTGATGGTATAAACATTCTGTAATATATTGTTTCAGAATAATAATCTCTTAATCTTAATGCTAAATCCTTTGTAAGTTTTGTTGTAATATGACTAATATTTTGAAAACTAATCTTTACATTATCTGTTTCAAACTTTTTAATTTCAGCTTTTCCTTTTAAACTCATTCCAGTATGTAAAATTATTATTCTATAATTATTTTCACTACTAGAATTCACTTCCAATGAGTGTATTGCAACAGATAAGCAAGGTATATAATTGTCATCTGTTGAAAAGAATATTGGTATTTCCGTTTTTATTTTTTTCATAATCCCCTCCATCTTTGGCATCATATCTTTTCCCTTTTGTACAAATCCTACTATTTCTTTAATTAATTTTTTCCTATAATTTTTTAATTTTTTCATATTGTTACATCCCTTATATTTTTTTCACTACTTCTTTTTTATTTTCATTATTTTTTATTTCTAAATATTTTTCTATAATGTCTTCATAATCATATATTTTATATTCATTGTGCATCCTATCTATGTTCCAAGGTTTTATATTTACTAATCTAAAATAAGGTAACATTTTAATTGTCATACTAAAATGTCTTATTACTGTATCTTCTTTTCTTTGCTTTTGTTCATTATATTTGTCTGGTAAATATAACTTTTTGGTGCAAGCTTTATAAATTGCTGTTTGATCAGGCATTGCCATTACTCTTTTTTTAGCTATATTTCTGGCCTTTTCAAAACTTCCATCTTCTCTTACTTTTTTAAGATTTATCAAAAGCACTCCTGAATTTATGTATTTTTTATTAATTACTTTTCTTCCAATATAATCTCTTACAACACCTATATCATATTCTTCTATGTCAATTTCAAAAATTTCTTTTATATCTTTATAGCAAACTATGTCACAGTCTAAATATAAGATTTTGTCTGGCAATTCTTTTATTTTATCACTAAACAATCTTATAAAAATATATGGTGTATAGTGTGTTTTTTTATTTACTGAGCTTAAAACTTCTTTTTTTATTAAGTCTGTTGTATCAATTAATGTAATTTTGCTTTCACTATTTTTTTCTTTAATAATGTTTTCTAATATTTCAATATGTTTTTCTTCTATTGGAGCATAATTTTCATCAACATTTCTTAAATCCATTGTTAGCACAAAAACATTTAAAGGCTCATTTGTATATTTTACAATAGATAAAAGGCTTATTATCATCCCATCAAACACTTTACTATTTCCGCAAAACATTAAATTAATCATTATTTTCCCCTTTATTTTGTTTTATATATTTAATATATTCAATATTACTGTTTTTACTTCTTTCCACCATTTTGTCATATACAGCATTTCTTAATTCTTCTTCCGCCTTTTTAAGTTCTATTTCTTTATTTGGATAAAATGGTCCATCTACATATATGTCAATGTCTGGAAGCTTCCTTTTTCCTTTCTTATAAGTAACTGTAAATGAATATACTGGAGTATTAAACTTTACTGGATATCTAAAGGCTTCTTTTCCAAAACTTCTTATTTTAGTATAAAATGGCCAAACATGAGCTTCTGGGTAAATTGCAACTAAATTTTTTTTATCTATTTTATTTTTTATTGCATCTAAGAAATTTTTGCTACTTTTTATATCTCCCGGAAGAGGCATAGCTCCTAACATTTTATTTGCTATTTTTAAACCTTTTATTGAGACATTGTTTGGATGTGTTATTATGTATGCTCTTTTTGGAAAACCAACTAATGTTGGCAAAAGAGTATCTAATATTTCTTGAGTATGATTTATATATACAAAATATCCTTTATCTTTGCATTTCTTTAATTTTTCTTTGTTTACAATTTTCATTTTAAATTTTAATTTTGCATATATAAAAGCAATTGGCATTGCAATTATTCTGTATAAAATAAATGCTGATATATTCCATATTGGATTTTTTCTGATATATTTGTAGTTTTGGTCTATTTTTACTGTCTCTATTTTTCCATTTGCAAAATCATCATTAGCCTCATCATTATAATATATTACATTTTTTTCATTAACCATATTTTTAATTCTTTCATTTAAACTATTTGTGCAGATAAGCTCTTTTGTTTTATTTTATTACTCTTAGCTTCATTAAATGCATATTTTTCATTATCTATTGCTTTTTGCTCAATGTTTTTTCTAATCATTGTTCCTAAAAAATAATTTATATAACTTTCTGATTTTGCCTCATCTATTTCAATATTTTCTTCAATTATTACTTTTGTAAATATATTAGACATTTTATTAATCATTTCATTTGCTTTAGTACTTAAAGCATTATTATAAAGAGATTGAGAAATTATATCTATAATTATTCTAGACTTCATATAATCATCATCTATAATGTTATTAAGATATTTTCTTAAATCTTCTATTTTGTTATCTGATGTATCTGCAATTTGCTCTATTTCTGAAATAAATTCATCTATTATTTCATCTATAACTTCTAATATAAGAGCATCTTTTGTTTTATAATAATAAGTAAGTTGGCCTAAGGCTGTATCTGCTCTTTTTGCAATGTCTCTAGTAGATATTGATGCATAGCCTTTTTCTGCTAATAATTCAGCTGTTGCTTTTTTTATGTTATCTTTAACATGCTTTTTATTTTCTTTTCTTTTATAAGTCTTTGCTTTATGCTTTATTAGCCTCATTTACATTTTTCCTTTCTTACTTATATAACTAGAAGACATTTTAATACAAGCGTACTAAAAAATCAATAAAAAACGACAAAATTTTTGATAATTCTTGTCGTTTTTTCTATTCTTTTTATTAGAATAATAAAAATTATTGAAATAATTCCAAAAGAGGTAAATTATCAATAATTATATTTTTATCTAACATATATTTCTACAAAATGTATATAATAATAGAGTCAAAATAATTTGACAGGTTAAATAACTTTTGCTATAATTTATTTAACTTGACCCATTACTATTATATAGTAATGCGGGAGTCTAAAAATGACATTGGAGAGTTCAATAGCAACTCTCCTCTTTTTCTATTTATTATAAATAATTAGTCTTCCCACTCCATTTCATAAGGACCAATCTTTACAGTATCTCCATTTTTAATTCCTAATTTCCTTAATTTTTTGTTTAAACCAATTTCATCTAATTTTTTATGAAGATAAAATAATGATTCATTATCTGTAATATTTACTCTTCTAATTATTTTATCAATAGCTTCACCTTCAACTATAAATTTGTTTTTATCCTTTGTTACAGTAAAGTCTTCTTTTTCTTCTAATGTATATAATTTTGTATTTTCTAAATTTTTATCTACTTCAATCAAATCCTCTTTTGGAAGAGTTTTTAAAATTTTAGAAACATAGTCCATAAGACCATCTATACCTTCTCCAGTAGATGCAGATATTTTAAATATTTTTACATTATTTTTGTTCGCAATACTTTCAAGTTCTTTAAGCAAACTTTCATCAGTCATACAATCTATCTTATTTGCAACTATTATTTGTGTTCTTTTAGCAAGTTTTTTGCTGTATTTTTCTAGCTCATTATTAATTGTTTTATAATCTTCTACTGGATTTCTACCTTCCATACCTGAAACATCAATAAAATGTAGAAGAAGTCTTGTTCTTTCAATATGACGAAGAAACTCTATTCCAAGTCCTGTACCTTCACTTGCCCCTTCAATTATTCCTGGTATATCTGCAATAACAAAGCTTTCTCCATACTTAGAAGTTACAACACCTAAATTTGGTTCAATAGTAGTAAAATGGTAATTTGCAATTTTAGGACTTGCTGATGTTACCTTAGATAGAAAAGTTGATTTTCCTACATTTGGAAAACCTAAAAGACCTACATCAGCTAACAGTTTTAACTCTAAAATTAGCTCTTTTTCTATTCCCGGTTCGCCATCTATTGCAAATCTTGGAGCTTGTCTTGTTGAAGATGCAAAATGTGAATTTCCTAATCCACCTTTTCCACCTTTTAGTATTAAAGCTTCTTGGTTTGGGTTAGATAAATCTGCTAAAACCTGATTAGTATTTGCATCTTTAATAACTGTACCTATTGGTACTGGAATATAAAGATTTTCTCCACTCTTTCCATATTTTCTAGCACCTTGTCCATTTTCACCATTTTCTGCTTTAAATTTTTTCTTATATCTAAATTCAATTAGTGTATTGGCATTTGGGTCTACTTTAAAATAAACATCTCCACCTTTTCCACCATCTCCACCATCTGGTCCTCCTGCTGCAACATATTTCTCATGTCTAAAAGAAATTGCACCATTTCCACCTTTTCCAGAGGTAGCATATATTTTTACATAGTCTGTAAACATTAAAATAATCCTTTCATTTTTATACTTAATATATCTAGTATAGCAAATTTTATGCAAAATAGCAACTTTACTCTTTTATATATTCTTCTAATTTTTGTTCTAATATTTTAAAATTACATGAAATATTCATATAAAATGGAATTTTTATATGTACTACATCTTTATATAACTTTTTTGCTTTTGAATATACAATATTTTTATTATTATTTATAAAATCACTTTCTGCTTGTAATAAATCTTTATACTTTTTTCCTCTACTATTAAAATCTAATAGCTTTATTGCTGTTTCTGGAACTGGTATCATTTCAGTAAATCGTATAATAGATACTTTCTTTCCTTTTCTGCTTTCTACTCTTAAAAAACTATGATTTTCTTTATATTTATCATATCCTATTTTATATGAATATAAAGGTGCAAAATATAAATATTCTTCTACATTTAAGACAATTCCTACATAAGGTCTTTTTTGTTCTTTATTCCAACTAACATGATTATCAAATTTGCTTAGATAATTTATATATTCTTCATTTACAGTATAAAATTTTATTGTATCTCTTTTTATCATTTTTCTCCTTTACAAACAAAACAGGATATATTTCTATACCCTGTTTATATTTTAAATCTCCCTACTTAAGGCAAGGGTTTTCCTAATGTAAATCTCCCTACTTAAGGCAAGGGTTTTCCTAATGTAAAT
>CANQCW010000057.1 GCA_947591055.1 uncultured Clostridia bacterium
CGTACAAATTTTCCTTGTACTCTTACTTTATTTCTAATAGTTTCTTTGTAAGAAACTTGTGGTTTACCTACATTACACTCAACTTTAAATTCTCTTTTTAATCTATCAACTATAATGTCTAAGTGTAATTCACCCATACCTGCTATAATTGTTTGTCCTGATTCTTGATCTGTCCATGTTTTAAATGTTGGATCTTCTTCAGCAAGTTTTGCTAATGCAATTCCTAATTTTTCACTATTTGCCTTATCTTTTGGCTCAATAGCAATATCAATAACTGGTTCTGGGAATTCCATTGATTCTAGTATAACTGGATGATCAGGATCACATAAAGTATCACCTGTTGATACTTCTTTTAATCCAACTGCTGCTGCAATATCTCCTGCATATACTTTGTCAATATCTTGTCTATGGTTAGCATGCATTAAAAGTATTCTTCCTATTCTATCTTTCTTGTCCTTAGTTGCATTAAAGATAGTTGAACCTGTTGTACAAGTTCCAGAATATACTCTAAAGAAGCATAATTTTCCAACAAATGGGTCTGTCATTATTTTAAATGCTAAAGCAGAGAAAGGTTCTTTATCACTTGTCTTTCTTTCTACTTCATTTCCTTGTTCGTCAACACCTTTAACATCTTCGATATCAATTGGTGATGGTAAGAAGTCAACTATTGCATTTAACAATTCTTGAACACCTTTATTTTTGTATGATGAACCGCAAGTCATTGGAATTAAAGTGTTATTAATTGTTCCTTTTCTTAATCCTACTTTAATTTCATCTTCAGATAGTTCTCCACCATCTAAATATTTCATCATTAATTCATCATCTTGTTCTGCTACTGCTTCAACTAATTCTTGTCTATATTTTTCTGCTAATTCCTTCATATCATCAGGAATATCTCCAACTTCAATGTCTTTTCCTAAATCATCTTTATGAACATAAGCTTTCATTGTTAATAAGTCAACTATTCCCTTAAATTCATCTTCTTTTCCTATTGGAAGTTGAATTGGAACTGGATGACATTTAAGTCTTTCTTTCATTTGATCTATGCAAAGATAGAAATCTGCTCCTGTGATATCCATTTTATTAACATATACCATTCTTGGTACTTTGTATTTATCTGCTTGTCTCCAAACAGTTTCTGATTGTGGTTGAACTCCACCTTTTGCAGCTAATACTAATACTGCACCATCAAGTACTCTTAATGATCTTTCAACTTCAACTGTAAAGTCAACGTGTCCTGGAGTATCAATAATATTTATTCTATTACCTTTCCATTGGCATGTTGTTGCAGCTGATGTAATTGTAATACCTCTTTCTTGCTCTTGAACCATCCAGTCCATAGTAGCTTCACCATCATGAACTTCACCTATTTTATGAGTTCTTCCAGTATAGAAAAGTATTCTTTCAGTAGTTGTTGTTTTTCCTGCATCTATGTGGGCCATTATTCCTATATTTCTTGTTTTCTCTAAAGGAAACTCTCTTCCGTCTCCGGCCATATTTTTTTCCCCTTTCTTCATTCGCTCAGAATCCGTACTTCAATAATTTACTCCGTAAATCCTCGAAGCTACGATGCTGAAGAACGATCTAAATTTAGAATTTATAATGTGCGAAAGCTTTGTTAGCTTCAGCCATTTTGTGCATATCTTCCTTCTTCTTAAATGCTCCACCATTTCCTGCAACAGCATCTAGTATTTCAGCTGATAATTTTTCTGCCATTGTTTTTTCATTTCTTTTTCTAGCATATAAAACTAACCATCTTAATCCTAGTGTTTGTCTTCTTTCAGGTCTTATTTCAAGTGGAACTTGGTATGTTGCACCACCAACTCTTCTAGCTTTTACTTCTAGAACTGGCATTACATTGTTTAAAGCTTCTTCAAATACTTCTAGTGGTTCTCTTCCTGTTTTTTCTTTGATTTCATCAAATGCTTTATAAACAATACTTTGTGCAACTGTCTTCTTACCATCAAGCATAACGTTGTTTATTAATTTTGTAACAACTTTGCTATTATAAATTGGATCTGGTAATACATCTCTTTTTGCTATAAATCCTTTTCTTGGCACTATTCTTCCCTCCTTATTTAGATTTTATTAATCTTTAATTAGATGTAAATTTAACATCTAGGTACTCTGAAAAGCTTTTTTAGCTTTTCCGTATAGCGCAATCTATCTCAAATTTAAGTACAAACTAAATTATCAATTATATTGCACTACTCCGTTTCATCTTATTTTTTAGCTTTTTTTGCTCCGTATTTAGATCTAGCTTGCATTCTGTCTTTAACACCAGCTGTATCTAAAGTTCCTCTTATAATGTGGTATCTAACACCAGGTAGGTCTTTTACCCTTCCTCCTCTTATAAGAACAACACTGTGCTCTTGTAAGTTGTGTCCTTCACCAGGAATATAAGATGTTACTTCATAACCATTTGAAAGTCTTACTCTGGCAACTTTTCTTAATGCTGAGTTTGGCTTTTTAGGTGTAACTGTTTTAACAACTGTACAAACTCCTCTTTTTTGTGGACTTCTTTTATTAGTTTGTCTGTTTTTCATAGTATTAAATCCATGTTGAAGAGCTGGACTTTTTGATTTAGTTGTTGGAACTTTTCTTCCTTTTCTAACTAATTGATTAATTGTTGGCACTTAAATTTCACCTCCTATATTTTATTTTTGTATATTTATTTGTAGATGATTTCTACATAATAAAAATACTGTTATTGAAATGCATACTTATTGCATTTTAAATAACAGTATTATTTTATCATCTATCCATATAAATGTCAATTATTTTAAGTAAATTTCTTAGTTTATTATTTATCTTTCTTCTTCGTCTATATCTTGATTTTTCTCATCTTGTTTTCTCATTTTTTCTAAATATCTAAAATCAGCTTTTTGTTGTTTTTCCATTGCATCTCTAACTATGTTATATTTGAAGTTATCGATATTTAAATCATTTTTGATATTATTTTCTGTATTATTTATTGTTATTTCAGTGTCTTTTTGATTTTCAATGCTTGCAGATGGTAATTGTTGTCTTTGTTTTCCTTCTCTTCTTAATATCCACCAGTTTTTAAATCTTTTACCAAATTGCCACCATTTAATTTGATTATCTTCTATATCTATTACAGCATTGTTTGTTCTATTTTCTGTATTATTTTTTACAATGTTTTCTACCTTAGCTTTTGCATTATTTTTTACATTGTTTTCTACATTAATTTTTTCATTATTTTCTGATTCTTTTATACTTTCTTGTATACTCTCTCTTAAGATACTATAATCATTTATACGTTTATCATATTTATATATTTGGTCATTTAGTCTATTTATGTTTTTATTAAATGAGTAATCTAAATCAATTTGGCCATCTCTTTCTATGAAACCATTTTCACCAATCATTGTTATATAGCTTGCAACTTCTGCTTGACTTATACCATTTTTACCGCAATAATCAAATAAAAGTTGTAAGTTTTTTTCAATTTTTGCATTTACATCTTTACGTTTCATATCTAGTGTTACTTTTATTCTATAATCTTTATATCTTGTAGCTCCATTATCTAAATACTTATTATCCTCATATTTCTCATCTATCTCATTTAATGATTGTATTCCAGATAAAACTCCTCTTAAATTGTTTCCTACACTTGGATGCTTAGATATTAAATCTTGAAATGAGTATAATTTAACTTTTTGTACAACTAATTCAGATTTTTCTTTAGTCAATTTAGTTTGTTGTCTTTCATATCTTTTTAATAAAGCTTTGTCTATTTCTTTGGCCATTTCAGGATTATTTTTTACAACATCTAACTTGATATCAATTGATTTTTTATATCTTTCAATTGATTGTTTTTCTTTAGTTGCTTCTAATTTTACTTCTTGAATTTGTTTTTTTACTTCGTCAAGTTTGCTTTTTGCTAAATCGATTTTTTCTTTATCTCCTGTCTCTTTAACGCTTTCATAAATGTATTGACATTTATAGTATGGCTTTTTTAATTTATCTGCTTTTTCTTTTAATTGCTCATATCTTTTTTCTGCATCTGCAACTTGTTGTTTTAATTTTTCGTAATTAGTATTAATTCTTTCTAAATTGATTGAATTTTCATTTTTTTCTTCATTTACGTTCTCTGCTTTTGTGTTATCATAATCATTATCATAATTTAAATCCATTACATCCTCCTTTTATTCATTTATCATTTCATCACAATCTTCTATTAAATCGTCTATCTTATCGCTTAATTCTTCTAAATCTACTTTTAAATCTGCTAACTCTTCTGCAGATAAGTTTTCTAGTTGTTCATCTGATATGTTTAACATATTTTCATCCATAAGTATATCTCCTTTCAAATCTATGTTTAAAACATAAATACCTATATTTTATATTAACATAAAATTCCAAAAAAGTCAAGTTTTAAGCGAAAATGTAATTATAATGTGATGTTTTTGTAATAAGAATTTAAGGATTGATATTTGCAATTGCTCTATCAGAAAGTTTATTATATCTTAATTTTTTATCTTTTATTTTTTCCTCTAGTTCTGGTAGGATTCCAAAATTTGCGTTCATAGGCTGAAAGTCACTATTTGGTGTTGATATATATTTTGCCAATGCCCCTATCATAGTTTTATCACTAAATGTTATTTTATTTTTAGTTTCAATGTCTTTAAATTTTTCTACATCTTCTGTTGTGTAATTTTTGCTTAAGTATTCTTGTAATTGTCTAAATCTATTTGCTGCATTTATTCCAGCAACTAATCCTGAAGATATTGATTCTACATATCCTTCAACTCCTGTTATTTGACCTGCAAAATATACGTTATTTTGTGATTTTAGACAATATGTTTCATCTAATAATTTACTTGAGTTTATAAAAGTATTTCTATGCATTACACCATATCTTGCAAATTCAGCTTTTTCAAGCCCTGGTATCAAACTAAATACTCTTTTTTGTTCTCCAAATTTTAAGTTTGTTTGAAATCCAACAATATTATATAGTTTTTCTTTACTATCATCTTGTCTTAATTGTGCTACTGCATAAGGTCTTTTTCCTGTTCTTGGGTCTGTAAATCCTACTGGCTTAAGCATTCCAAATCTTAATGTATCTATTCCTCTTTTTGCCATTACTTCAATTGGCATACATCCTTCAAATATTTCTCTTTTATCAAATTCGTGTAACTCTGCTAGTTCAGCATTTACAAGTTCTTGATAAAATAATTCATATTCTTCTTTATTCATTGGTAAATTAATATAACTTCCAGTTGGTATATTTTTAATTCTTTCCTTCCACTCTTCTATTGTTTCATCTTTTTTTCTTTCTTGTTCATATCTATCTCCATAAAAAGCAATGTCAAAATCTATTGAATCCTTTTGGATTATTGGTGCTGACGCATCATAAAAATGTAATGACTTGTTTCCTACTAGTTCTTCTATTCCTTTTGATAAAGAATTTGATGTTAGTGGTCCTGATGCAATTATAACTATTCCATATTTTGAAAGATACGGTAAATTATATAACTCATCTGGTTTGCACAAAACTTCACTTCTTACTACTTCTATCAATGGATTATTTTCAATCTCTTCAGTTACTCTTTTTGAAAATTTTTCTCTATCTACTGCTAAAGCTTGACCTGCTGGAACTGCTGTTTCTTCAGCAATTCTTATTAATAAAGAATCAAGTAATTTTAATTCTTCTTTTAAAAGTCCACAGGCATTAGTATGTAATTTTGATTTAAATGAATTACTACAAACTATTTCGGCTAAATTTCCTGTTTCGTGTGCTGGTGTAGTCTTATTTGGTCTCATTTCAAATAATTTAACTGGAACTCCTCTTTTTGCTAATTGATATGCCGCTTCTGTTCCTGCTAATCCTCCACCTATTACACTTACATATTTTTCTGTTTTATACATTTCCATTATTTTTTCCTCTATATTTTATTTTAAAAAGGAGATGCTTAAATTTCATCTCCTTTTTAGTTGTTTTAATTACTATTCAACTACATTTTTTAATTACAAACTGTCCTCTACACTTCTTATTATTCTGTCCCTTGCCTCATTTTTTACATAATTACTTTGATCTTTACAAAGCATTACTATTGCTCCCTCAGGCGTTTTTGGATTTTTTACTACTTCTCTTCTAACGCTGGCGTTTTCGTCTTCAGCAAGTGCTTCTAATGTTTCTTCTGATGTATTTACATTGCTTGCTACTCCTCTTTTAACTATGTAATCTTCGTCTTTAGCAAGTTTTTCTAATGTTTCTGTAGATGTGTTTGCATTTCTTGCTACTCTACTTTTAACTCTGTAGTCTTCGTATTTAGCAAGTTTTGATAATGTGTCGGCAGATGCATTTGCATTTTCTGCTACTCCCATTTTAATTCTGCAATCGTCAATTTTAGCAAGTCTTGCTAATATTTCTGTAGGTGTGTTTGCATTGCTTGCTACTGCTGCTTTAACTTCATAGTTTGCGTCTCTAGCAATTTTTGTCAGTGATGTTTCATCTGTAACTTGGCTAGCTATCTCCTTCCGCAAGTCAACTGATAATTCTCTCCACTCTAATGTAACTTTCATTTTTTCTACCTCCTTAATAATTATTAATGTGGTTTACTTTTTAAAACATACCTTAATGGCATTTTGTAGCTATTGTTATATCATATTTTATCGATTTTTGCAATACATTTATTTTTATCAAAATATTTAACTCATATTATCTTTTTTGCATTTCAATTTTACTCAAACAAATCCATAATCTCATCTTTTGATAATTTACTTATAAATGTTTCATTTGTTGAAAGCATATCATCTGCAAGTTTCGCCTTTCTTTCCTGCATATTATATATTTTTTCTTCAATAGTATTTTTTGTTATTAACTTATATACTTGTACATTTTTCTTTTGGCCTATTCTATAAGTTCTATCTGTTGCTTGATTTTCGGCTGACAAGTTCCACCATGGATCATAATGTATAACCATATCTGCTCCAATTAAATTTAGTCCTGTTCCTCCTGCTTTTAATGATATTAAAAATACTTTAATTTCATCATTATTGTTAAATTCATTTACTAAATTCATCCTTTCATCTACTTTTGTTTGACCTGTTAGCTTTAAATATTTAATTCCTTGTTCTTTTAGTTGTTTTTCTAAATACCAAAACATTGATGAATATCCTGAAAATAGTAATATTTTATGTCCTGCTAAAACTGCATCATTGATTATTTCTATACATTGATTTAGTTTGCTACTTTCACCTTCATAATTTTC
>CANQCW010000058.1 GCA_947591055.1 uncultured Clostridia bacterium
ATCGCTATCGAAAAAGGATTAAGATTCGCTATTCGTGAAGGTGGAAGAACAGTAGGTTCTGGAGTTGTTTCAGAAATTATTGAGTAATAAATATAACAATAGCAAGGGTTACAAGTAATTGTAACACCTTGCTTTTTTTAATTTCCCACTAAATTCCCACTATTGTAAGACTTTAATATTTTTTTGATATTAGCCACTATTTAGCCAATTAGTTTATAATAGAATCCATTAATTTTGTAGAATTTGTTTTTTATTAAACATAAAATTATTGACTTTTAAATACTTTCATTATATACTTTGAATTATAAAATAATTAAAAATTCATAACAGTTATACATTTAAAACATAGCAAGAAGGGAAATGATTTTATGAGAAAAATAGTTATAACGATATCTATTATATTATTGATGGTGGCAATGGCAGGAACTGTATTTGCATTAACAGGAACTGTAAATACTAATGAATTAAACTTAAGAGATGGAGCTAGTTTATCATCAAATGTTATAACAAAATTAAACAAAAATGAAACATTAAATATTATAGATGAAGAAGGAGATTGGTATAAGGTAAGCTATAAAAATTATACAGGTTATGTAAGTAAGCAATATTTAGACAAAAACGAAGATACTAATCAAAATATAAATGAAAATACTACTTCAGTAGTAGAAGAAGAAAATAAAATATTATCTACTGCTACAGTATATGCTTTACCTTTATTAAATTCAACTAAAATAGGTACTTTAGAGCAAGGAAAAAATGTAACAATTATATCTGAAATAAAAAATTGGAAATATGTTCAAACAAATGAAGTAATGGGCTGGATTTTATCAAGCAAGGTTGAAGAATCTTTAAATACTGATAACAATAATTCAAATGAAAATCAAGTATCAAATGAAAATAGTACTACAGAAAATAACACTATAGAAAATAATACTACTTCAAATACAACAACTACAAATAACAACAATACTAATACAACTAACAATGAGGAAAATAATTATCCAACTACTTTATATGTAAATGTTGAAGCAGTAAATATTAGAGAAGAGGCTACAACAAGCTCAGATGTAGTAGCAAGTATAGGACTTAATACACCGGTTAGAGTAACAGGTGAATCTGGAGATTGGTATAAAGTTGAAGTTAGTGATGGAAAAGGTTACATCATGAAAAAATATTTATCAAAAACACAAAACTAATATTGAATAAGCAAAAATCAAAGAAAGTTAACAAAAGTAAAAAATTAAAAACAAAAATTAAAAAACAAAAATCAAATAATTTAATAAGTTAATCTTTAAGGGGCACAGAAAGGTTTTATAAATGCGATATTTGTGTACCCTAACGATAATAACTATAATAATTATTATTGGGCTACACTATAATGGTGTAGTCTTTTTTGAATATGAAGGTCAAACAGAAGGAAACTTTATTGTTGAAATAGAAGGAACAGCAAAAGAAAAAAATTATTACAATGTATATGAAGGAAAAATAGAAAATAAAAAGTTTTTAATTTATATTTCTAAAACAGAAAATACTTTTTCTTATGGAGATAAAATAAAAGTTACAGCAACTTTTAATAAGCCTAATAAAGCACGAAATAGTGGAGGTTTTGACTATTCAGTTTATTTAAAAAGCAAAAAAATATATGGAAGTTTTAAGGTAGAAAAAATTTTAGAAGTAGAAAAAGCTAAAAGGGTACCTTTAATAAATAAGATTCAAGAACATATAAAAGAAACTTTTAATAAAAATTTAAAAAATTCGCCTTTAGCAATAGGTCTACTTTTAGGAATAAGAGATAATATATCAGAAGATGTACAAGATGACTTTAAAAATGCTAATCTTACACATATGCTTGCTATATCTGGAGCACATTTTTCTTATGTGATTTTAATTGTATCTTTTATATGCAAGAAATTAAAAAATAAAAGACTTCAACAATTTATATTAATTGGTGCAATTATTTTTTTTATGAATTTAACTGGAAATACTCCATCAGTTGTAAGAGCAGGAATAATGTCTATTTTACTTATTTTATCAAGTATATTAAAAAGGCAAAATGATATATACACTAATATTAGTACATCACTTTTAATCCAGATAATCAATAATCCTTATGTAATATTTGATGTTGGTCTGATTTTATCATACAGTGGAGTTATTGGAATAGTTACATTTAATAAATTTTTTTCTAAAATAATTAAAAATAAAATAATTTGTGTTACTTTATCAGCAAATAGCTTATTAATTCCAATAATGATTTATAAATATAATACAATATCTTTTACATTTGTTATTTCTAATGTACTAGCATCAGGTTTGCTGGGAGTTATTATTATGTTAGAGCTAATTGCTTGCATAATTAAAATAAAGCCTGTTTTCGTATTACTTGATATTAGTTTATCTCTTTTACAAAAAATAGCTAATTTTTGTTCTAAAATTCCATTTTCAAATGTTTATGTAACGACTAAGACAGTATTTTTAGTATTAGCAATATATTTAATTATATTTTTGGTAATAAAAAGAAAAAAGAAATCTATTCCTATTATCATTTTGTTTATATTTGTCTTTACTTGTTTTGCAAGAATATATAATTATAATACTTTAGAAAAGGACATACTACAAATAAAATTTATAGATGTTGGACAGGGTGATTGTACTTTGCTTATAAATAAAGGAAAAACGCTGATGATAGATACAGGAGGTAGTACAAGTTCTAGTTATGATGTAGGAGAAAATATAGTTCATAAATATTTACTATATAAAGGAATAAATAAAATAGATTATCTAATGTTATCACATTTTGATGCTGACCATTGTCAAGGCGCCATATTTTTACTTAAAAATATGAAAATTAAAAATTTAATAATATCGATTCAACCGGAAAATAGTGAATTTTATGAAGAAATAACAAATATTTGCAGACAAAAAAATACAAATATTATGTATGTAAAAAAAGGAAATAAATTTAAAATAGCAAATTTAGATATTGAAATATTGCATCCAAATAATAATTTTATTGCAGAAAATAAATTAAACAATAATGCTTTAGTTTGTAAAATAAATTATTATAATTTTAAAATGTTATTTACAGGAGACATAGAGAAAATAGCAGAAAATCAGCTACTTGATGAAGAACTATCAGCAGACCTTTTAAAAGTAGGCCACCATGGTTCAAAAACATCAACAACACAAGAATTTTTAAACAAAGTAAATCCAAAAATAGCATTAATTGGAGTAGGAGAAAATAACAAGTTTGGTCATCCAAATGATGATGTAATAAAAAGGCTAAAAGAAAAAGGCATAAAAATATTTAGAACTGACTTAAATGGAGAAATTAATATAAATATTAATAAAAATGGAAAAGTAAATACTAAGACTATGTTTTAAAATTAATAGCTTGTATTTTAAAATCGTCTATGTTAAAATTAAAAAAATGCGATGAAAGGTAAGATCTAAAAAATGAAGAAAAAGATTATAATAGCGTTAATTATTTTATTTTTTATAATATTAATAGGAATATTTGGTGTAATTACATTTTATAACTCATCACTAAAAGCAGTAATGGCAGATGACAGTAATGAAGTTATAGTTGAAATAAAAAATGGCTCTACTGCAACAGATATTGCAGAAGTTTTAAAAGAAAAAAATCTTATAAAAAATACTTTTGCATTTAAAATATACACTAAATTAAATAAAATAAATGGTATGCAGGCTGGAACATATAAGCTTAATCAAAATATGGACGTTATGCAAATTGTAGAAAATTTGCAAAAAGGAACTGATTACTATCCAGATGAAATAAATATAACCTTCTTAGAAGGAAAAAATATGAGATGGATAGCAAAAACTATCTCAGAAAATACTAGTAATACAGAAGATGATGTTTTTGAAAAATTAGAGGACGAAAACTATATAAAATCTTTAATAGAAAAATATTGGTTTTTATCTGATACTATTTTAGATAAAAATATTTACTATCCACTTGAAGGATACTTGTTTCCAGATACTTACACCTTTTCTAATAGTAATGTAACAGTAGAACAAATATTTTCAGCAATGTTAGATCAAATGAACGATAAATTAGAAGGTTATAAACAAAGTATAGAAAGCAATGGATATAATGTGCACAAACTTCTAACAGTTGCGTCTGTTGTTGAGTTGGAAGCTGCAAATGTAGAAGATAGAAGCGGAGTTGCAAGTGTAGTATACAATAGGATAAGAAATAATATGTCTCTTGGAAGTGATGTTACAACATATTATGCGATAAAAGTAGACATGTCAGAAAGAGACTTATATCAAAGTGAGCTAAACAAATATAATCCATATAATACAAGAGGACCTAATATGGAAGGAAAACTACCAATTGGTCCAATATCTACAGTTTCTGAAGAATCAATAGAGGCAGCACTTAATCCAGATGACACAGATTATCTATATTTTGTAGCAGACAAAAATGGAAAAATATACTTTGGAAAAACAGTAGAAGAACATAATAGAAATATTCAAACATTACAAAGTCAAGGACTTTGGTACAGTTATGAATAGAAAAAAGTAAAATTTAGTATAAATAGAATTTTTTGGGAAATAATCCTACTAAGAGGTGAAAATATGAAAAAATCAGTCTTAGTAGGATGTATTTTTGCATCAATTATTTCTGGAATACTAATTGGAATAATAGTGCATTTTAATAATAATAGAGTTTTAGAAGAAGCGACACTTAAAGAAGTCGATAATGCAAATAAATTTGTAGAAAGACATGAAAATATAATAGAAACAGTTACATCACAAGAAAAAACATCTCCAAATACAAAGATAGTATTTGAGACTTTATATTTACAATGTGATCATTTAGAAACAAAGGAAGAAGATATAAAAATCGAAGATGTAAATCAAGATGAAAATTATTTCATAAATAAATATGTAGATTGGGATGTAAAAAACTTTTCAGATGAAAAAGTTGAATTATATAAGCAACAGAACAGTATATGCGACAAGCATTATGTTGTAAAAAAACTTAATGATTATATTGCAATATACACATTAGCTTCAGATGGAAATGAAAACTTAAAAGAAATAACAGATATATTAACAGCCTATCTTCCACAAGAAGATTTAAATTTACTTGAAAAAGGAATAAAGGTAAACGGAGATAATGAGCTTGCAAAACTACTAAGTGATTATGAATAAAATCGCTGCTAAAAAGCCACAAAAAACTGATACTGCTTAAACAGTATCAGTTTTTAGACTAATCGTATGAATAAAATTAAATTATTACTTATTGGTATTAGAGTTCTTTTTTAAATCTTCTTTATTAGGAAGATAACCTTTTTTATAAAAGTGGTCTATATAACCTAATAAAGCAGATACAGTTAAACAAATTGCTAAAATATATATGTATATATCAAACTTAGGTAAGTCAAATAATCTTATTAAAAATGAACTTACAACGGCAATATATAAAAGTACAGTTGCTAATTTTCCATACCATTTGCTTGAAACTACTAATTGTTTACCATATAAGAAAGATGCACCTGAAATTAATACAAGCTCTTTTATAATCAATATTAATACTATCCAAATAGGAATAATTCTTTTTATATATAGTGAAAACAAAGTTGATATTTGTGTTAATTTATCTGCTAAAGGATCCATTAATTTACCAAAATCAGTTATAGCATCAAACTTTCTAGCAATGTAACCATCTAATATGTCAGATAAAGAAGAAACTGTAAAAAGCACTAATGCTAAAATGTAATTATTATATAGTATTGATAAAACAATAAAAGGTATAAAAATGAATCTAATAATAGTTAAAATATTAGGAATAAGTTTTATATATTTTTTCATAAATAATTCTCCTTCTATTTTCAATGTTTCTAATTGCAACAATTATTTAGCTTGAAATGTTAATTCATCATTTTTTTCATCAATATAAATCTTTTGACCATTTTTAAGTTCTGATTTTAAAATCATATCAGAAAGCATATCTTCAACATATCTTTGAACAGCTCTTCTTAAAGGCCTTGCACCATATTTTATATCAGTCCCTTTTTTAAGTAAGAATTGTTTTGCTTCATCTGAAACATACATTTTAATATCTCTATCATTTAAAACATTTTGAGTATCCTTTAACATTAAGTCAACTATTTGTGTAAGTTCATCACTATTTAAAGAATCAAAAACTACAATTTCATCAATTCTATTTAAAAATTCAGGTCTAAAAGTTTCTTTTAAACTTGCTTCTATTTTACTTTTTCTAAATTCAGAAGTGCTACCAAAACCAATAGAATTTGTATTTTGATTTGAACCGACATTTGAAGTCATAATAATTATAGTATTTTCAAAGTTTACAGTATTTCCTTGAGAATCAGTAAGTCTTCCGTCATCTAAAACTTGTAGTAAAATATTGAAAACATCATTGTGAGCTTTTTCAATTTCATCTAAAAGTATAATAGAATAAGGGTGTCTTTTTACTTTTTCAGTAAGTTGACCAGCATCATCATAACCAACATATCCTGGAGGAGCACCTATAAGTTTAGCTGTTGAATTACTTTCCATATATTCTGACATGTCTATTCTAATAATAGAATCTTCATTGCCAAAAACTTCATAGCATAAAGCTTTTGCAAGTTCTGTTTTACCAACACCAGTTGGTCCTACAAATATAAATGATGGTGGTCTTCTAGTGCTTTTTAAACCAGCACGATTCCTTCTAATAGCACGACTTACTGCAGCAACTGCATCATTTTGGCCAATAATTCTTTTGTGAAGATTATCTTCTAGTGAAAGTAATTTTTTGGTTTCTTCCTCAGTAATTTTTTGAACAGGAATTTTTGTCCAATTCTCAATTACCTTAGCAATGTCTTGAATAGTAAGCTCTTTTGGAACCATTTTTGCTTCTATACTATTAATTTGATCAATTAAATTACACTCTTGAGTTTTAAGCTCAGCAGCTTTTTTATAATCATCAGTAGAATCAGCTTGTGCAGCTTCTTCTTTTTGAGCTTGAACATCGGCTAATTTATTTTTTAAAACCTCTAAATTATATAAATCTTTATTATCTAAGTTAATTCTTGAGCAAGCCTCATCTAAAACATCAATTGCTTTATCTGGTAAAAATCTATCATGAATATATTTTTCAGATAAAACAACTAATTTTTCAATAATGTCATTAGAAATTTTAACTTTATGATAATTTTCATAATATTT
>CANQCW010000059.1 GCA_947591055.1 uncultured Clostridia bacterium
TTAAGGAAAGTGCAACAGAAAATAACCGCCAGAAATGGTAAGGGTGAAAAGGCGAGGTAAGAGCTCACCGTAGATGTAGTGATACATCTAGCCGTGTAAACCCCATCTGGAGCAACACCGTAACTAGGAGGCTAAGACTGCTCGTCATCTCCTTAATATGGTGGCATGAGGTATATAGTAATATATATCCTAGATAAATGGCCATTTTAGACAGAACCCGGCTTACAGATTTACTAAAAATAAAGAAATTAATCCATTTTGTCAAAGGCAAAATGGATTTATCTTTTTTAAAAACACATTTTCTAATACCATTTTATTGAAAAAAATGTCTTTTTATGTTATAATATTTACATGTAAGGTGCCTCTTATTTTTATGAGAAGGAAGGTGCATTTTATGAAATCATTTGTTCCAATTCACAAGGAGATACCTCGGAATGTAACTGAAGTTCTTGGACTATCTTTTGGAGATGAAGGAAAGGGAAAAATTCTTTGCTACTTAGCTAAAGATGCTGATATTATAGTTAAATCTGCAGGCGGAATCAATGATAAACATACAGTTGTCTATAATGGAGTAAAATATCCATTACAATATATACCCACTGGTATATTATGCGGAAAAGCAACATGTATTATTGGCCCTGGCATGTATATTGATTTACAAATTCTTTGGGATGAAATTGAATTATTGCGTAAAAACAATATTACTATAACTCCAATGAATTTAAAAATCAGCGATAGAGCAGTAGTTATTCTTCCTTATGACATTATAAGAAATGATTGGGAAGAAAAATGTAGAGAAGAATCTGGTTTAGATACCGATACTTATGGTATTGGAGCACCAGCCGTAAACAAAGTTATGAGAATAGCAGTGCGCATGATAGATATTAAAGAAAACACATATGTAAAACGCATAGATGAAATCTTTAAGCTCTGTCCAAAGGAAATATTAGATGCTAATCCGCACTTAAAGCATAAATGCATCGAATATTGCATGGAATATTCTTATAAACTTATTCCTTTTATCCGAAATACACAACAGTTCTTGAACCAAGCATGCCTCGAAGAAAAAGAAATTTTATTCGAAGGCTCTCACTCTTATTACAGATCTATAACTAATGGATATTATCCATATACAACAGTTACAGATTCTGATGCTTCAGGAATACTTTCAGGAGGATGTGTTGGACCACTTCATGTTAAGATGGTTGTTGGTGTATTCAAAGCCTATACTTCCAAATTAGGAGGTGGCTCATTTCCTACAGAAGTACTTGACAAAAAAGATGTCATAATACGTTGTTTAGGAAATGAATATCAGAAGAATACAAAAACACCTAGAAGAGTAGGTTGGCTTGACTTAGTGCAGATTAAAAATGCTGTAGAAGCTAATGGAGTCAACTGCTTGGCAATTACTCACCTTGATACAATAGGTAAAATCGGACTTAGCAATTCATTTATTGAAGTCTGCACTTCTTATTGTAACAAATATACCTGGTGGGAAAGATATGAAGATGGTGTTCCAACTGATTACAGCAACGTTGATTCATATGAAACCAAAAGTTTTTTAGGTTGGGAAATTCCTGAAAATTGTAAAAGGTATGAAGATTTACCAGCTGAAGCAAAAAAGTTTTTACGTTTTATTGAACAATATGTTGGTGTTCCTATTGCTTTTATAAGCATTGGACCCGAAAATGAAGACTTAATTGTTTGTAGGACATGTCAAAATGAGTAACCAAATTGCACCTTACGACAAAAGAGTTCCTTAATTGGAACTCTTTTTATATTTAAATTATAAATTTCATATCATCAGGAATAGGAGATATAATATTTATTTCTTTTCGAGTTAACGGATGAATAAATTTCATATTATAACAATGTAAAGCTTGTCTAGAAATTAAATCAGACTTAGTTCCGTATAAAGTATCTCCTAAAATAGGATGTCCAATAGAAGATAGATGAACTCTAATTTGATGAGTTCTACCAGTTTCTAATTGACATTTTACAACTGATAAAATTTCATTATTTATATTAACTGTTTTTATTACTTTGTAGTTTGTAATTGCTTTATCACCATTTTCATCAATACATCTTTCAATTATGCTGTCATTTTTTCTTTTAATAGGCTTATTTATAGTGCCTTCTTTTTCAGAAAACTCACCTTTAGCTATTGCAACATATTCTTTAAGTAATATTTTTATATTGTCTTGAATATATTCACTTTTGGCTATTATAACAATTCCAGAAGTGTCCTTATCTAATCGATTTATTATTCTAATTTTTTTGTAAATATTATTAATATCATAATAATATTTGATTCCATTTGATAAACTATTTTCAAAATAATTAATAGATGGGTGAATTGGCATAAATGGATTTTTATCTACAACAAGTAACCATTTATCTTCATATAAAATATTAAAATTTATATCTTTATTAGGAACTATATTTGAATTATCTTCTATAAAATCTAAATTAATTGTAATTATATCACCTTGATGTAAAATAGTTTTATAGTCAAAATTATTTCCATTTACAAATATATAACCATTTTTAATTTTTCTATATAATCTATTAGATATAGAAAGCTTTTCCTTTAATATTCTTAGTAAATTTGTATCATCTTTTACTACATATTTAATTTCCATAATGTATAAATTATAACAAAATTAAAATATTATTTCAATTTTATATTGTACTTTTTTCAATTTTTTTATATAATACAAAAGTGTAAATTAATAAGAAGGAGAAAACTTATGAATTTCATTGATAGGATGAAGGAATTAGCAAAAAAAGACTTAAAAACAATTGTACTTCCGGAAAGTGATGATGTCAGAATTTTAAAAGGCGCTGAAATAGTTATAAATGAAGGATTTGCAAACATAATTTTATTAGGAAATGAAACAGATATAACTAAAAAGGCAAATGAAAATAATATTGATTTAAAAAATATTCAAATTATTGACCCACAAAATTCTGAAAAATTAGATTATTATACAGAAACATTATATGAACTAAGAAAAGAAAAAGGTTTAAGCTATGAAGAAGCTAGAAAGCTATTATTGGAAAATACAAGATATTTTGGAACAATGATGGTAAAAGTAGGGGATGCTGATGGGCTAGTATCAGGTGCTAGTCATCCAACATCAGACACATTAAGACCTGCTCTTCAAATTATTAAAGGAGCAAAAGGTGTAAAAACAGTATCAGCTTTCTTTATAATGGTTTTAAATGATAAAGAATTTGGAGAAGATGGAGTAATGATTTTTGCTGATTGTGGAATGAACGAAAATCCTGATAGTGAAGCATTATCAGATATTGCAATATCTTCAAGTAAATCTTTTAATGAATTAGTAAGTAGCCAAGCAGTACCAAAAGTTGCAATGCTTTCATATTCTACAAAAGGTAGTGCTAAATCTGAGCTCACAGAAAAAGTTGTTTCAGCTACAAATCTAGTAAAAGAAAAATGTCCAGATTTACTAGTTGATGGCGAGATGCAATTAGATTCAGCAATAGTGCCAGAAGTTGCAAAACTTAAAGCTCCAGAAAGTAAAATTGCAGGAAATGCAAATATTCTTATATTTCCAGACTTAAATTCAGGAAATATTGGATATAAACTTACTCAAAGGTTTGCTCACGCACAAGCCTATGGTCCACTATGTCAAGGCTTAGATAAACCAGTAAATGATTTATCTAGAGGTTGTTCAAGTGAAGATGTTGCAGGTATTGTTGCAATTACAGCTGTACAAGCTAAAAAATAATTAATATGTTAAAATAATCTATTAAAAATAGATTTTATAATAATACATAAAAATTTAAGGAGGAAATTTTATGAAAATTTTAGTATTAAACTCAGGAAGCTCATCTTTAAAATATCAAGTAATTGATATGGAAAATGAAGAAGTATTAGCTTCAGGATATTACGAAAGAATAGGAAGTGATAAATCATTTTTAACTCATAAAGTTAATGGTGAGAAAATTAAATTAGAAAATCCAGTAAATGACCACTCAGAAGCATTAAAATTTGTTATGGATCAATTAATGGATGAAAAATATGGAGTAATAAAAAGTCTAGATGAAATTGACAGCATTGGTCATAGAATAGTTCATGGTGGTGAAAAATTTAGTTCATCAGTATTAATTGATGACGAAGTTTTAAATGCAATCGAAGAATGTAGTAGTTTAGCTCCACTTCATAATCCAGCTGGAGTTTTAGGAATAAAAGCTTGTATGAAGGAAATGCCAGAAAAGAAAAATGTAGCTGTTTTCGATACAGCATTTCATCAAACAATATCTAAGGAAAAATATATTTATCCAATTCCTTATGAATATTATGAAAAATATGGAGTCAGAAAATATGGTTTCCACGGAACATCTCATATGTTTGTATCAAGAAGAATAGCAGAAATTTTAGGAAAACCAGTTGAAGATTTAAAAATTATTAACTGCCATATAGGTCAAGGAGCAAGTATTTGCGCAATCCAAAATGGAAAATCAGTAGAAACATCAATGGGACTTACTCCAGTTGCAGGAATTCCTATGGGTTCACGTAGTGGTGATTTAGATCCATCAATCGTTACATTTATAATGAAGAAGGAAAATATGACTCCAGATGAAGCAGATACAATGCTTAATAAAAAATCAGGATTATTTGGAATATCAGGAGTTTCAGCAGATAATAGAGATATAGAAGAAGCAGTAAGCAATGGAAATGAAAGAGCAAAACTTGCATTAGATAACTATCATTATTTAATAGCATCATATATCGCAAGATGCGCAGTAACAATGAACGGTGTTGATGTTATAACATTTACAGCAGGTGTTGGAGAAAGAGGACGTGAATCAAGAGAAGAAATTTGCAAACAACTAGAATTTATGGGAGTAAAACTAGACGAGCAAAGAAATAAAGATGCTTTTGCAGTAGAAGCAAAAATATCAAGTGATGATTCAAAAGTATTAGTTTATGTTGTTCCAACAAATGAAGAATTAATGATTGCTAGAGAAACAAAAAGAATTTGCCAAGAAAAATAATGTTATATAGAGGTTTATGGGTAACCTTTTAAAAACCCAAATATATTATACAAGGATTAAAATTAATGAAAATTTTTGTTGTAAATTGTGGTAGCTCATCTTTAAAATATCAATTAATTGATATGGACGGAGAAAAAGTAATTTCAAAAGGAACTTATGAGAGAATAGGGGAGAAATCTTCATTAACACATAAAATAAATGGAGAAAAATATGTTTTAGAACATCCAGTTATAAATCATAAAGACGCATTAGACTTTGTAATAAAACAACTTTTAAATAAAGATTATCCATCAATTCAAAGTTTGGATGAAATTAGTGCAGTTGGTCATAGAATTGGACATGGAGGAGAGTATTTTAATAAATCTTGCATAATTGATGAAGATGTTATTAAGAAAATAGATGCTTGTAGTAGCTTAGCTCCACTTCATAATCCAGCAGCAATAACTGGAATAAGAGCATTACAAGAACTTTTACCAGGAAAACCAATGACAGCAACATTTGACTCAGCATTTCATCAAACAATTCCGGAAGAAAGATATATATATCCAATTCCTTATAAATATTATGAAAAATATGGAGTTAGAAAATATGGTTTCCACGGAACATCACATCTATATGTATCACAAAGAATAGCAGAACTTATGAATAAACCAGTAGAAGACTTAAAAATAGTAAATTGCCATTTAGGTCAAGGGGCAAGTATTTGTGCAATAAAGGGAGGAAAATCAGTAGAAACATCAATGGGTCTTACTCCAACAGCAGGAATTCCTATGTGTGCACGTTCAGGTGATTTAGATCCATCAATACCAGGATTTTTAATGAAAAAAGAAGGTTTAACACCAGATGATGTAGATAGTATATTAAATAAAGAATCAGGAATTTATGGAATTAGTGGTGTTTCTAAAGATGTTAGAGATATAGAAGAGGCATATAATCAAGGAAATGAAAGAGCAAAACTTGCATTAGACCATTATAAATACGCAATAGCTTGTTTCATTGCTAAATATGCTGTACCAATGCAAGGAATAGATGTAATTACATTTACAGCAGGTGTTGGAGAGAATCAATCAGGAATAAGAAAAGGTATATGCGATTACTTAGCATATATGGGTGTTGAAATAGATGATGAAAAAAATGCCTTAAAAGGTGAAGAAGTAAAAATTTCAACTGAAAATTCAAAAATACCAGTATGGGTTGTTCCAACAAATGAAGAAATAATGATAGCTAGAGATACATTAAAACTTATAACTAGTAAAAACTAGATAATAAAAGTGTAAAAAGGGATGAAAAATGAATAAAAAAGATAATAAAAGTATTAATAAAAATATTAGTAAAAATATTAATAAAAATAATTTAAAAGAAATATATAATAAAGTAAATCATAGTAAATATAGCCAAATAGTTGATATATCAGGAAAAGTAGAAGTAAAATCTAATATGATACATTTTATAAATAACTATAAATATCTTTTAATTGCAATATTATTGATTATATTAATACTATTAATATATACGTTTAAAACTAATCCAATAGTAATTTTATACTGTTTAATATTTATGATTGCTTTATTTTTGCTAGCTATGTACTCAGCAACATATAAAATACAATTAGATGAAAATAGACTAAATATTAACATAAACTTTCAAAATACTATAATAGATGCAAATAGCCTAGCAACTGTATATTTGTCAAAAGAAAAAATGCATTTATTTTTCATCCCAGTTTATAATTATCTACTAAATATCGTATATATGAAGGATGATACACCAATGATAATGTCATTTCCAACAGTTATGATAGATAGAAAATCATTAGTTAAATTATTTACTGTTGTAAAAACAGAAAAAATAGAAAAAGAAGAAGGAAAAAAATAAAATTTTTATCATAGAACTTGTCATATTTGTCTAACACTCAGAATATAATTAAATAAAGCAAAATGGAAGGCAAATAGGGAGGAGTTTATGATTTCAGAAGAATATTCAAAAAA
>CANQCW010000060.1 GCA_947591055.1 uncultured Clostridia bacterium
TTTGCAATAATACCAGCAATGCCAAAATACACAAAAAAGATTGGATATATTAATGAAGAGTTATATTTTTATAGACAAAGAAAAAACTCTACAATGCAAAAAATAGAATATAATAAAAAATTTTTAGACATTATTAAAGCGTGCAATTATTTATATGAAAAGCTAAAAGATACAGAATTTAAAAAGGAAATTGAATATTTATATATTTTCCAACTTATATATTTTTCAAGTTTTAAATTTTTGAAATTTAATAAATATGAAGACATAAAAAAATGTGTTGAAGAAGTGAATATGAAATTTTCAAACTGGAAAAACAATGAATATTATAAAAATAAACCACTATTATTCAAACTATTTTGCAACTTAGTATGCAATGAAAATTATAGATTATTAAAATTATTAACATACATTAGAAATCCATATTAAAGATTAAAATGTTGTAAATTCGATAGTGGCGCGTAGCGACCAAGCACGTTAGTGCGCGATTGGAGCAGCAACCTATTAAGGTTGCGTTGCGACAACAAGCCACAAAGAATTACAACATTTTAATTATTAATTATTGTTTATAATAGTAATTTATGATATTATATGTAAAGGTTTATGGGTAACCTTTAAAAACCTAAATAATCGAATTAAGGAAACAGACTTTTAATGAAGATTTCAATACTAACAGCTACATATAATAGAGCGCATGATTTAGAAAGATTATATACAAGTTTAGTTATCAATAGTAATTCCAACATAGAATATGAGTGGCTCATTATGGATGATGGTTCTACTGATAAAACTAAATTAATCATAGATAATTTTATTAAACAAAACATAATTAAAATAGAATATCACTACCAAGAAAATCAAGGAAAAATGTCAGCAATTAACAACTTAATGAAATTTGTTACAGGAGATGTAATAATAGAGTGTGATTCAGATGATTACTTTATAACTGGTGCATTTGATATTATTAACAAAAACATAGACAAGCTATTAAGTGATGAAACAGTATATGCACTTGCTTTTTTAAAGAAAAATGAAAGTGGAAAAATTGATGGAACAAAGTTTATAGAAGACAATCATAGAAGTGATATGTTTAGCTTATACTACAAAGAAAAAATGACTGGAGAAAAAATACTAGTTTATAAAACAGAGATTAGAAAAAAGTATAAGCACATATTAGAAGCAGATGAAAAGTTTGTTACAGAGTTTAGAATGTATAACAAAATTGATGCAGACTATGATGTAATTTGCATAAATGAGGCAATAATTATTGGAGACTACAAAAATGATGGTTATGTAAAAAATAAAAAAAGAGTTTTTGAATTAGCTCCTTTAGGATTTTATGAATATTTTAAAGAAATTTTAAAGATGAATTTAAAAGGAATATCTTTTAGCAAAAAGATGTATATATACAAATATTACATAATGTTTGCAATTTTATCAGCAAGAAGTGATGCAATTAAAAATGTAAAAGGTAGCTTTAATAAAATAATGATAATATTTTTATGGATTCCTATTTCAATTCTTACTAGAAAAAACTTCAAGAGAAAAAAAGTAACAAATGATTTTATGGACGAAGGTTATTAAAGAAAGGTTTAAGATTATGCAAGGTAAAGAAAACAGAATTATTGTAGAACATGTTTACAAAACTTTTAATGTATATTTAGACAAAGCAAATAGCATAAAAGAAAAGCTTTTATTTTGGAAGAGAAACAGAAAAGAAACAAGAGAAGTATTAAAAGACATAAATTTAACAATAAAAAATGGTGAAGCTGTTGCTCTTATTGGAGTAAATGGAAGCGGAAAGTCAACTCTTTTAAAATTAATGACTAAAATTATATATCCTAATAAAGGAAAGATAGTTACTAATGGAAAGCTAACATCACTTTTAGAGCTTGGAGCAGGTTTTCATCCAGATTTTTCTGGAAGAGAAAATATATATTTTAATGCTTCAATATTTGGCCTAACAAGAAAAGAAATTGACAAAAGGCTAGACCAAATAATTGAATTTTCTGAGCTTGGAAGTTATATAGATAACCCAGTTAGGACATATTCATCAGGTATGTATATGAGGCTTGCGTTTTCTGTTGCTATAAACGTTGATGCAGAGATTTTACTTGTTGATGAAATATTATCTGTTGGAGACCAACATTTTCAAGAAAAATGTATTAACAAGATGAAGGAACTAAAAAAAGAAGGCAAAACTATGGTATTTGTTACTCATAGTTTAGAATCTGCAAGAGAGTTATGCGACAGGGCGATATGGCTAAATAAAGGTATAATTCAGATGGATGGAGATACAAACGAAGTAATAGATGAATATATAAAACAAACAACTTAGCTTATGGAAAAAAGCTATAATTAGAATAAAAAAATGTCTAAATTTGAAAGGAAACATAGATGAGTATTTTTAAAAGATTATATCAATATAGGGAACTGTTAAAAACAAGTATAAAAAAAGACATAGGTGGAAAATATAAAAATTCATTTTTAGGAGTTATATGGTCATTTATAAATCCACTACTTCAAATATGTGTATATGCAATTGTATTTCCACTAATTATGAGAAATAATATAGAAAATTACACAGTATTTATGGTATGTGGACTTATTCCTTGGACATATTTTGCAAGTGTTATAAATAGGTCAGCTAATGTTATGATTGAAAATGGAAATATTATTAAAAAAGTATATTTCCCAAGAGAAATTTTGCCGATTTCATTAGTAACAAGTGAAACGATTACATTTTTAATATCAACAGTAATAATAATTGGATTTGTATTAATAACAGGAGTAGGAATCTCAACCCTTATCTTATTTTATCCACTTTTATTACTTGCACAATATATTATTTTAATAGGAATTTCATTGATAGTATCTTGTGTAACAGTATATTTTAGAGATTTGCAACATTTTATTGGAGTATTTTTACAATTACTTTTTTATGGAACTCCAATAGTATATTCTATAGATACAATACCAGAAAGATTTAGATGGATATTAAATATAAATCCAATGACTCACATTATAGAGGGGTATAGAGACATATTTTATTATCAACAAATGCCTAATATGAAAAGTATTTTTGTTATAATTGCAATTGGAATATTAGTTGTACTTATTGGATATGCAATATTTAATAAATTACAAAAACGATTTGCAGAAGAATTATAATACTAAAGGAAGGAAAAAACACAAAAATTATGAGTAATAAACTATTTGATTTTACACAAGAACCAGGAAAAAAATTAGAAAAAATAAAATATAACAATGAAGAGCCACTTATATCAATAATTATGCCATTTTATAATAGCAAAAAATATATAAGACAAACGGTAACTTCAATATTAAATCAAACATTTCCTTGTTTTGAACTTTTAATTATAGATGATGGCTCAGATGACAAAGAAGCATTAAAAGAGTTAGAAAATATAAAAAAATTAGATAATAGAATAAAAGTATTTCACAAAGAAAATGAAGGAGCTTCTCAAGCAAGAGATTTTGGAGCAAGTAAGTCAAACAAAAAAGCTAAATATCTTATGTTTTTAGATGATGATGATTTAATAGAAAAAACATATCTAGAGTGTGGATATTGGACTTTAGAAACAAACAAAGAAGCTTCTTGGGCCTATACTGATTCTGTCGGATTTGATGGAGTTGAATACACTTGGAACAAATGGTTTGATAGTGAAAAAATGAAAAAAGAAAACGACCTAGTTAATACTTGCATAATAAGAAAAGAAGATTTTTTCAAGGTAAATGGATATGAGCTAAAAGAAAAATCAGTTTATGAAGATTGGAACTTATGGCTTAAGCTACTTGCTTTGGAAAAATTTCCTGTGAGGATGAACTTTTATGGTATGTGGTATAGAAGGAAAAAAGAAGGAAGCGAGCTTACAAGGTCAAAGGATAACAAAAAAAGAGCTTTAGAAATAATAAAAGCAACAAGTGAAACTGTTAAAAAGAGAGTAGAAGCAATTCAATATCCAATGTACAATTATAATTGGCAATTAGAAGATATTTTTGACCAAATGCCACAAATAAGTCAAGAAAAAAATGAGAAAATAAATATACTTATGATAGTTCCTTGGATGGTAATGGGAGGAGCTGACAGGTTTAATTTAGAGCTTTTAAAAAGATTAGATAAAGAAAAATTTAGCTTTACAGTAATAAGTACAGAACCAGAAAGAAACAGCTATAGACAAGAGTTTGAAAAGTATTGTACTGTATATGATTTAACAACATTTATAGATCAAAAATACTGGCCATCTTTTATAGAATACATAATAAGAAAAAACAATATAAACTTAGTATTTAACACAAATAGTGAAATGGGATATTCTATTTTGCCATATTTAAAAGCAAAAAATCCATCTATCCCAATAATAGATTATGTTCATATGGAAGAGTGGTATAACAGAAATGGTGGATATTCAAGAGATTCAAGTGCAAATGAATCTGTAATAGATAAAACTTTAATTTGCAATGAAAATAGTAGAAAAATATTAATAGACTACTTTAAAAGAAAAGAAAATGAAACACAAACAGTATATATTGGAGTAGATAAAGAAAAATTTAATCCAGAAAATTATGATAAAAATGAATTAATAGAAAAATACAATTTGCCAAAAGATAAATTTATAATAAGCTATATATGTAGAATTACAGAACAAAAGAGACCATTTTTATTGCTAGACATTATAAAAGAAATTTCTACATTAAGAAAAGATATATTATTCTTGATAGTAGGAGGAGGCTTATTATTAAATGAAGTAAAAGCAAAAGCAAAAAAACTTAAAATTATGGATTATATATGTTTCTTAGACTCAACAGATAAAACACAAGAAATATATAGTGTAAGTGATATAACAATAAATTGCTCAATAAAAGAAGGTCTAGCACTAACATCTTATGAATCTTTAAGTATGGGAATACCAGTAATATCAAGTGATGTTGGCGGACAAAAAGAGTTAATAAATGATGAAGTGGGAGTAATAGTTCCTTGCCTTCAAGAAGAAGAAGATATCAGAAATATTAACTATGAAAAAGAAGAAATAAATTTATATGTAGACGCAATTCAAAAAATATTAAGTGATTTAGATTCATATAAATCAAAATGTAGAAAAAGAATATTAGATGGATTTACATTAGAAAAAATGACAAAGCAAATGAGTAGTATTTTTGAAGAAGTATGTAAAAATCCAAATGAAGAAAAAATAGAAAATGGAAAAGCCTTAAGTAAAAATATATCAGTTACAAAAGAATTAATTAATAAATACTTTATAACTGATAGAATAGAGTATGAGTGGGAATCTGAAGAATATAATAAATACTTTGGCTTTAAAGCAATTAATTATAAATTTGAGCTATTTAAAGAAGTAATGTGGCAACATAGATGGTATAGAGGCATGATAAAGTTAATAAAAAAGACTGGAATCAAAGACTTTATTTGGAAGATTAAAAGATAATAGGGGTAAAAATGGAAAAGTTAAAAAACATATTTAAAGACTATAAACTATATATATTCTTTTTAATTACAATAGTATTTTTTGGAACTTATGCAAAAATGCAATTTGCGACTGATACTTATAGTGTATTTGCAATGCCAACAAGAGATATAGTAAATCATTTTCTTTCATCTGGAAGAATTTTAAGTGCAATGTGGTTTGCTTTAGTTGGAGTATTAAGATTAGGTATTACATCAAAAAATATATTAACATATTCAATTGCAATATTATCAACTACAATTGCACTTTACAAGCTAAATTTGATAGTAAAAAAATTTATACAAAATAATTTTCTAAGTATTATTGTTACTACTTTGATAATAATAAATCCATTTTCGGTAGAATATTTTATGTATCTAGAAAAAGGTGTACTATTACTTTCAATTCTTATGGCTGTATGTGCAGTAGAGCAATTTGTAAAATATCTAGAAGATAAAGGAAAAGGCAAAAAACACTTAGTATTTTCATTTATATTTATGCTTATTTCAACATTTAGCTATCAAGGAACAGTTGCAATTTATATAGCAATTGCATCAATATTTATTGTTAAGTATTCGAAAAATATTAAAGATTTTATAGTAAATAATATATGGATGTTTTTATGCTATGGTCTGCCGGCTATAATAAATCTTTTAATAATTAGAATATTTTTCTCAAATGCCAGAGTAAATGGTGCTGTAAATTTTGCAGATACATTAGAGAAGATAGTAGATGGATGTAAAAAAATGTTAGCAACATATAACATCCTTCCAAAGTACTTCTTTTTAATAATGACTACAATAGCAATTTTAATTTCACTAATTATAATGATAAAGAGTAAAAAAATTAGTAAAATATTTGGCTTAATTTATGTTGCAGTATTAGATGTATTAATAACACTTGCTCCTTTTGCAATGCAAAATACAGATTCTATATGGTTTGTTGCAAGGTCAAGTTACGCCTTTGCATCTCTTTTTGGATTAATAATTTTATATACTTGTGTAAATATTGAAAAAGAAGAAGGTTTGAAAAATACATTATTTAATACAATTTGTGTGATTTTTGCAATAGTACAATTTATATGTTTCAACAATATAGAAATAGCTCATTACAACTTAAATTATACAGATAAAATGAATTCAATTGAGATTGGAAAAATGATAAATGAATATCAAGAAGAAACAGGAATAGAAGTAACAAATATATGTATTTATTTAGATGCATCACACGCATTTTCATATCAAAATATATTTACTTCAGGAGATATGAATGTTTCAGGATTTGGCCCAGATTGGTCAGATGTTGAAATGATTAATTATTATAATGG
>CANQCW010000061.1 GCA_947591055.1 uncultured Clostridia bacterium
TACTCTTTTAGAATTGCTTTTATTTCTTTTGCTTTTCCCTTATTATTTGTTGCTACTATTATTCTCATTATATTATCTTCCACCTTTTATTAATAAGTATTTTTTCATACTTTTAGTTCATTTCTACTTTTCCTACTAAATCATTTATATCTTCTACATTATATTTTTTCATATAATTTTCTATTTCATCTATTGTTTTTATACTAACATCAGGGTTTATAAAATTGCCTGTTCCAATTGAAATTGCTTTTGCTCCTGCTAGAATAAATTCTATTGCATCTTCTCCATTTATGATTCCACCCATTCCCAATATTGGAATTTTTACTGCTTGAGAGACTTGATATACCATTCTAACTGCAACTGGTTTTACTGCTGGTCCTGATAGACCTCCTGTATTATTAGCTAAAATTGGTCTTCTTTTTTCTATATCTATTTTCATTCCTAGCAATGTGTTTATCAAAGATACTCCATCTGCTCCTGCATCTTCTACTGCTTTTGCTATACTTGCTATATCTGTTACATTAGGTGTTAGTTTTACTATTAATGGTTTATCTAAAACTTTTCTTACTTTTTGTGTAACTTCTTTTACTCCTTCATAGCTACTTCCAAATGCCATACATCCCGATTTAACATTTGGACACGACAAGTTAAGTTCTACACCATCTATATCTAAAGTATTTAATATTTTACAAAGTTCTACATATTCATCAATGGTACTTCCACAAGCATTTACAATTATTGCTGTATCAAATTTTCTTAAAAAAGGTAAATCATTTTGTGCAAAATATTCTACTCCTGGATTTTGAAGACCTATACTATTAAGCATACCACTTGCTGTTTCGCACACTCTTGGAGACTTATTTCCGCTTTTAGGTTTTAATGAAGTTCCTTTTGTTATAATCCCACCTAGCTTATTTAAATCAATATATTGACTATATTCTCTACCATATCCAAAAGTTCCAGATGATACAGTTACTGGATTTTTAATTTCTATTCCAGCAAAATTTATTTTAGTATTCATTAATTATACTCCTCTCTTTTTATATTTCTACATCTTTTGCCTCAAAAACAGGTCCTGCCTTACATACGTGCCAATACTCTGGTGCTTCTTTTGGGCTTTTAGCTGTTTTTATTGCACATCCTAAACATACTCCTAGTCCACAAGCCATTCTTTCTTCTAAAGATATTTGACAAGGAATATCATTTTCTATTGCATATTCTCTAACTGCTCTTAACATTGGTAGAGGCCCACAAGCATATATGCAATCTATATTTTTATCTTTCTTTAACCAGTCTATAGCAAATCCTTTTTCTTTGTAACTTCCATCATCTGTAGTAATTATTAAGTTATCTGACACTTCTTCAAATTTATCTTCTAAAGTAACTAAATCTTTATTTCTAAAACCTAAATAAATATTTACATTTTTTCCATTTTCTTTTGCTTGCTTTGCTAGTTCATATAATGGAAAAACTCCAATTCCACCACCAATTATTGCTATATTTTTATATTCATTAAATTTAAAACTTCCATATCCTAAAGGTCCTAATATATCTATTTTTTCCCCTATAGTTCTTTGTGCTAAAATCTTAGTTCCTCTACCCTTAACTTGAAATATAAATTCCAAAATACCATTTTCTTTATCTAAATTATAAATACTAATAGGTCTCCTTAAAAGTGGCTCTACTTCGTTGTTTACTCTAATATTTAAAAATTGCCCTGGTTTAGCTATCTTTACTATTTCTTCAGCTTTTACAGAAAATTTATAAATATCTGGTTTTAAATTTTCTTTTCTAACTAACTCAGCCATTAATTGCATACATTTTCCTCCTTTTTTATTTTATAAAATGATTTATCTCATCTCTCATTCGAATAGCCTCACTTCTTGTTGCTTTTGCATATTCTTCTTCATTATATTTATCTTTCCATAAATCTGATTTATATGCACACATTAAACTCCTTGAAGCATTAACTATTCCACCTAGTTTATTTTTATCAAAGGCAATAGCAATGTCTTCTGCTTTTCCACCTTGCGCACCATATCCTGGAATTAAGAAAAATGTATTTGGAATAACTTTTCTTATTTGACTTAATTGTTCTGGATAAGTTGCTCCTACTACTGCTGCAACACTACTATATCCATAATTTCCTATTAAATCTTCTCCCCATTTTTTTACTAGACTTGCTACTTCTAAATATACCTCTTTTCCATTTTCAAGTTTCAAATCTTGTAATTCACCTGATGAAGGATTAGATGTTTTTACTAAAATAAAAATTCCTTTATCATATTTTTTACAATCTTCTATAAAAGGTTTTACACAGTCTGTCCCCATATATGGATTAACTGTTACAAAATCTACATCATATATTTCTTGCATATTTTCTCCAATTGTAGTTTTTCCTAAATATGCATTTGAATAACCTGCTGCTGTAGAACCTATATCTCCTCTCTTTATGTCTGCAATTACGCACATTTCTTTTTCTTTTGCATATTTACAAGTCTCTTTAAAAGCTTCCATTCCCGGTATGCCAAACATTTCATAAAATGCAATCTGTGGCTTTACTGCTGGAATAATATCATAAGTTGCATCTATTAATTCTTTATTAAATTCAACAATCGCTTTTGATACTCCTTCTAGTGTTTTAGGATATTTATTTATCACACATTTTGGTATCATTTCATATCTTGGATCTAATCCCATTACTGTAGGATTATCAGTCTTTTTAATTTTATCTATTAATTTATCAATTGCACTCATTCTATCAAATTCCTTTTCTTTTTAATATTTTTCTTGATATACTATGTTTCCGTTTACAATCGTATATTTTACTTTTCCTTTAAGTTCTTTTCCAATAAATGGACTATTTTTTGATTTAGAAACTATTTTATCTTTTGTATAAATATATTTTTCATCTGGACTAAATATCGTAATATCTGCTATTTTTCCTACTTCTATCGTTCCTCTATCTATCTTTAATAATTTAGCAGGATTATATGATGTTAGTTTTACTAAATCTAAATAACTTATATCTCCAGTATCTACTAAATTCATTATCTCACAAGGAAGTGCAGTTTCAAATCCTATTATACCATTTGGAGCTGTAGCTAAACCTTTATTTTTTTCTTCTTCAGTATGTGGTGCGTGGTCTGTTATTATTGCATCTATCGTTCCTTCTTTTAATCCTTCTATTATTGCTATTCTGTCCTTTTCTTCTCTTAGTGGTGGATTCATTTTTGCATTAACACCAGATTCTAAAACATCATTTACTGTAAGTGAAAAATAATGTGGACATGTTTCACAAGTTATTTTTACACCTCTTTTTTTAGCATCTCTTACCATATTTTTAGTTGTTTTTGTACTTATATGACAAATATGTGCTCTTACGTTATTTGTTTCTGAAATTACAATTTCTCTTGCTGCCATAATTTCTTCTGCCTCTGGAAGAACACCCTCTACTCCTAACTCATCTGCAATTTTACCTCTATTTATAGCACCTTGTGAAACAGATTTTTCTTCACAATGTGAAGATACAAAAGTATTTAAACTGTCTGCTTTAATAATAGCTTCTCTCATAGTTCTGCTGTTTACAACTGGCATTCCATCATCTGAAAATGCTATTGCTCCAGCATTTTTTAGTTCTTCAAAATTTACTAGCTCTTCTCCTTTTTCCCCTTTAGTTACAGATGCATAAGGAAGTACATTACATAGATTTACTCTTTTAGCTTCATTTATAATAAATTTTAATGTTTCAATATTATCAGGAGTTGGTTTTGTATTTGGCATTGGGCAAATGGTTGTAAAGCCTCCAACTACAGCACTTTTCGAACCTGTCTCTATTGTCTCTTTATGTTCAAATCCCGGTTCTCTTAAATGACAGTGCATATCTATCATTCCAGGCATAATGTATAAACTTGTGCAATCTAGTATTTTATCTGCTTCATCTTGTATGTCTTTTTCTATTTTTGCTATCTTTTCATTTTCTAATAAAACATCATATTTTTCAAAAGTATTTGTTTTATAGTCAATCAATGTGCCATTTTTTAATAAAACTCTCATTTTTCTTTTTAGGCTAATTATATTTAAGCCTTTCTCCTTTCATAATATTAAAATTTCTTAAGAAACTTTTTAGTCATTTTATCATTTACTTTTTTTACTTTCAATAGTTTATTGACTTTTGATTTATTTGCAATTAAAATATAAAAAAAGATTTTCATATAAATTTAAGAAAGGATTTTTTATTATGAATGATATTTTAGAATATTTATTTAAAACTAATGCAATTAAATTTTGCGAAGAAAACAAACCATTTTTCTTGACATCAGGATATATCTCACCTTATTTTTCTAATACACATTACTTATTTGGAAGTGAAAAAGAGGCATCTGAGTTTTTATCTTATATTGATGAATGCTTAGCAGATAAAGCTACTTTACCAAAGAAAGTATTTGATAAAGTATTACATCAATATCAAACAAACGAAATTTATAAAAATTCAATAAATGCTATGGTTGATTTTATAAAACAAAATGTCGACTTGTCATCAGTTGACTATATATCTGGTGGTGAAAGAAGAGATTGGTATTTCACAAATATTATTGCTTATTTACTAGAAAAACCACATATCACAATATTTAAAGATTTATCTACTTTAGTAAGTAATAGTAATTTTACTCAAACTAAAGCAGAAAATTCTCTTTCTGGAAAAAAGGTACTTCACATTGTTGATTTAGTAACAGTTGCATCAAGTTATACACGTTTTTGGATTCCTGCAATAAAAAGCTTAGGAGCTGAAATTTGCTATTCATTTGCATTTGTTGATAGAAATCAAGGAGGTAAAGAAATCATTGAAAAAGAAGGTATTAAACCTTTTGCATTAGTAACAGTTGATAAAAAAATGTTTGAAAAAGCATTAAGTCTAAATATCATAAATCAAACTCAATATGAAATGTTAGTCCGGATTTTTAAGTGATTCTTACAATACTATGAGAAACTTTTTATTAGAACATCCAGAGTTTATTGAAAATGCTTTAAATTCTGATGAAAAAACTAAAAGTAGAGCTCAATCTTTAATTGACCAAGATTTATATAAATTAAAATAAAATTTTTGTCCTTTATAGCTACATAAAACTCGCTATTTCAGCGAGTTTTATTTTATAGAAAAATAATCTATTTTACATCTGCTTTCCATAGACTATGTTTGTTACAGTATGCATATATTACAGAACCAGGTGTATATTTGCAATGAGCTTTTGCTTCCATCCCTGGTTTTAAATATGTTATGCACTCTTTACCATCTCTTACAATGTCAATCCATTTAATATAATGGTCTTCTTCCATAACATGATTTACTGTAACATAAATCATACCATCTTTTACTTCATAAGTTGGTACATGCTTTTCTATAGCAGCATCTACTGAATTTGGAACTACAACTTTCATTTCTTCTCCACAACAACTTATATCTGAACAATCGTCAAATACCTTAACTAATGCTCCACATTTATTACACTTTTTTAGTATTAATTCACTCATTTTTATATCCTCCAATTTATATTTTACATATTATATATTAGTTGTTGTTATAAAATCAATATTTAAAAATAATAATTAAAAGGTCATAATATAAATTATTTTATAATAAATTTTTATAAATCTCTTGAAATTCTTTTATTTTTATGCTATTATATATTAGTACGTTATTTCGAGGTGTGGCTCAGTTGGTAGAGCGCGTGGTTTGGGACCATGAGGCCGCAGGTTCGATCCCTGTCACCTCGACCATTTTTTTGCCTTTTTTCAAGGGATTTCAAGAAAATTTTAAAAAATGCTATTTTCTAAAGGATTTAGAGAATAGTATATTTTTTATTTTATAAAATTTTAATAGGGAGAACTATTGCTATAGATTTTATTAATATATGCTAAAACTTCTATTGACTCTCATATACATTTCATTTATAATATGTATATGGGGGTAAAAATGAAAAATATTGAAATTTTAAAAAAATTTATTGAAAAAAATAATGGTATTCTTTTATCGTCAGATGTTAGAAACCTTAATATTCATAAACAATATATCAAATTATTATGTGATGAGAATTATATAGAAAGAAAAGAAAAAGGTGTATATGTAAAGAAAGGAAAAAATGTAAATGATTTCTTTTTATTACAGCAAAGATATAAAACAGGAATTTACTCACATAATACTGCATTATATTTTTACCATTTGACCGACAGAACACCATTAAAATATGATTTAACTTTTAAAAGTAATATACGAGTAAATGATGAAATAATTTCTCCGCATTATACTAAAACTGACTACTTTGAAATAGGAAAAACTGAATTAAAACTACAAGATGAAACAACAATTAGAGTTTATGATTTAGAAAGAACAATTATTGATATTTTGCGAGATAGAAACAAAATTGATTTACAAATATTTAATAACGCAATAAATGGGTATATGAAAAGAAAAGATAAAAATTTAGT
>CANQCW010000062.1 GCA_947591055.1 uncultured Clostridia bacterium
TTATGTCCTGCTAAAACTGCATCATTGATTATTTCTATACATTGATTTAGTTTGCTACTTTCACCTTCATAATTTTCTATGAAAAGTCCTGGATGGCAACAAATTTGTCTAAGTCTCATAAGCAAAGCTAATATCTTGATTTGGCTATTTTGCAAACCATTTTCTTCTATTTCTTCTTTTACTTCTTTTCTAGCTGATTTCATATAAGAAACGTATATATCTCTTTGTTCATCGTTCATTTCATTATTAAGCACAGTTATTGTTTTTTCTGGTAACTCTGTAAGTACTTTTTCTTTTATTCTTCTTAAAATAAATGGTTCTATCATAGCTTTTAATTTATTCATTGCTTTTAAGTCTCTATCTTTAGTTATTGGTGTTTCATATAATGCTTTAAATTTATTATATGAAAATAAATATCCTGGCATTATAAAATCAAATATTGACCATAATTCTGATAGAGAATTTTCAATTGGTGTACCTGTTAAAGCAAATCTAGTGTCTGCTTTAATTTCTTTTATTGCTCTAGCATTTTTTGTATTATTATTTTTTATATATTGTGCTTCATCTGCTATTATATACCTAAATGTATAATCTGCCTCTTTATATATATCTATATCACGTTTTAATAAATCATATGAAGTAATGACTATATCATATTTTTGTATTTCTTTGATATCATTTGTTCTATTTTCTAATGATCCTGATATTACTTTAGTTTTTAATGTAGGAGTAAATTTTTTTGCTTCTTCTCTCCAGTTTAGGCATAATGAACTAGGACATACTACTAAAACTGGCTTTTTTTCTAATTTTGAATCTTTTTGTGTTTCTCCTATTGTAATTTGTCCATCATATTCAATTTTCTGTTTCTTTGCACTTTCAACATATTTTAAAATAATTGCTAAAACTTGTATAGTTTTTCCAAGTCCCATATCATCTGCTAAAATGCCCCCTAGATTGTATTCATCTAAGTTATTCAGCCACTCGAATCCTACTTTTTGATATTCTCTTAAGTCTGCTTTTAAATCTGCTGGTAGCTTAAAATCTTCTGATATTTGTCTACTATATACATTATTTATAAGTTCTTTATAGCTTTCGCTTTGTTTTACTAATAAATCATGTTTTTTTAGAATATTATCTAGGTACAAACCTCTATATACTGGAAGTTTTAAATCTCCACTTATTAATTCTTTATAACTTGTATTTGTTCCTTCTGCAAGTTTATCAAGCATTTCTAATGTTTCATTTTGTGAAAGGTCAATGAAGTTTCCATTTTTAAGCTTATAATATTTCTTTTTAAGCTTATATCTTTTCATTACTTCTTCAACTTCTTGACTAGTTAAATCTATACCTGATAAATCAACACTAAGTAAATTATTTTCTAATTTTACACCTATTGAACTTATTTTTGGACTTATTATTTGTCTTTTTCTAAATTCATCTGTTGCTAAAACTTCAAATTCTGCAATATATTCTTTTATTCCTTCATTTATAAAATCATATATATAGTCATCATTAGCTAGTACTAATATTTTCTTAGAATCAAGCATAAATCCTGAATTTTTAAATTTATCTAAAGCTCTTGATTCAGCTATTGCATTTCTTGGTATTTTTGAGTCAACTTGCTCAAAAGGGCTAAATTCATAATTATCATATTCAAATTTTACATCTGCTGTAACATATCCAGTTACAAGATAATCTAGATATACTTTTACTTTAAGTTCTTTTGGTTTATAGCTTTCAAGTTCTTCTTTGTTTATTTCATCAACACTTATATTGCTTTTTATTTTTGGCATTACTAATGAATAAAAATCGGCAAATTCTTCTTTTCTAAAAACAATTTCTTTAGTAAAATTTACTCTAAATATATTTAGTAATTTTATAATTGTTTTATCAAATTCATTAGTACATCTATAAAGCTTATTATCTCTTAAAAAATATACATAGTTTTTTCCTTTTAAACTAGAAAATGCAAATATATCCTCTGTTGTAATGATTGCATAATCTTCTTCATTTTTATTTACAATTTTGAAAGATATTTCTGGTTCGTTATCCACAAATTTTACTTTTTCTGTGGAATACTCTGTTTCTACTTCAACCTCTTTTCCACTCATTATCTCAAAAAATTCATCTATTCCGGTATTTGATAGAATTATGTATGATTGATTCAAACTATTTACAAAAAATTTATCACTGGAATCATTTTTGTATTTTAAAATTTCAGCATATTTCATTAAAAAGTCTAGTAATGGTAAGCTTTCTTTATTAAATGCTTCTCTTACATGTATAAATTCTAGCTTTAACCCATATCTATATTTTACATTTTCTTGCATCCTATCATAAAATTCAGGAAGATCTTTTATTTTGTACATTTGTTTATTACCAATTTTAAATTCTAATTTAAGTTCATTAGAGTTTTGTTTATAAATAACTATTGGCTCTAAATTAACTTTTTCTCCTGAATAATTTTCTACTTTATTTTTTGTTTGTTCTTCTTCATAAAAAGAACTTATCATTTGTCTATAAATTCTATATTTTTCATTGTTTTCTTTTTTATTCTTAGTATTTATATGTATTTTCTCTTCTCCAGCAAATAGCTTAGCATAAGCACTATTACTATCAAATTCTAATGCAGTCGCTAAAATATGCCTACATGTTCCGTAGGTAGATTCATATTCAGGACATGTACATCTTAAATCTTCTATCTCACCATCTTTTACACTTATATAAGGACTATAAGAGCCATGTTTTCCCTCAACTTCACTATGTACTGAAAAGTTATTTTCATTTATATATGTTACTTTGGTTATAGTGATTTTTTGTTTATTTAATAAATTTTTTGCTTCTTCTACATCTTCAGTTGTTGTAGAATTCTTTAGTTCATCTAAAATACTAGCTTTAACTATCACTTCAAGCCCTCCATACGCAAAAAATTTTCTCTTAAATTCAATGATAAATTATATTATATTTTTATAATTTTGACAAGTGGTTTTTATTTAAAAATAATATAAGTTATAATTTTGTTTTTTATCAAGTAATAGAATACCAAAAATGAGATTTGAAATAAATTAATTCCAAATCTCATTTTTTTAGGATTTCTTTAACAACCCATTTTTTTACTCATTTACATTTTTATTAGTCATTTCTTCTTTTGCTAAAAGCTCGTTCCATCTTAAGTCTGTTTCTTTTTGTAATTCTTCTATCATCCACTCATTTCCTGGTTTAAATAAATGTTTAAAACGTTTTTGAGGTTTTAAAAATTCTTCTACTGGAAGCTTATTAGCTGGTTTATATGTTATATGATATACACCATTTTCTACTTCATATAAAGGCCACCAACATGTTTCTACTGCTAATTTATTTATAAGCATTAAATCTTCTGTGGCATATCCCCAACCTCTTGGGCAAGGTGCTAAAACATTTAAAAATTTTCCACCTTTTATATTTATTGCTTTTTCAGCTTTTTCATATAAATCTTTAAAATTACCAACTGCTGCTGTTTGTGCTACATAAGGTAAATGATGTGCACACATTATTTCTGTCAAATCTTTTCTTGGTTGCATTTTTCCTGGAATTACACTTCCTGCTGGAGATGTTGTTGTATCTGCAAATCTTGGTGTTGCTGATGAACGTTGGATTCCTGTGTTCATATATGCTCCGTTATCATAGCATACATAAGTCATATCATGACCTCTTTCCATTGCTCCTGAAAGACTTTGAATTCCTATATCATAAGTTCCTCCATCTCCTCCAAATACTATAAATTTAGTATTTTCATTTTCTGGTAATTTCCCTTGTTTTTTTAATGATTTATATGCTGCTTCTACTCCAGATTCTGTTGCTGATGCTGATTCAAATGCAGTATGTATATAAGAATCAGTCCAAGCTGTATATGGATAAATACAAGTTGATACTTCCATACATCCTGTTGCATTTGATACAACTACATGGTCATTTTCATTTACTGCACGTAAAACCATCCTTGCTACTGCTGGTGCCCCACAACCTGCACACATTCTATGGCCTGATGTAAATCTTGAAGGTTTATTTGCAACTACTTCTTTTACATTATACATTTTCAATATTCCTTTCTTTATTATATTCATCTATAGAAAATATGATTTTTAGTTCTCTCTTAATCCTAAAAATCTATATGGATTAGACATATCTTTTAGATTTTGTAAATCTTCATATACTTTATGTATTTGATCTTCTGTAACATCTCTACCACCAATTCCATAAGAATAGTTAATTGTTGGAACCATTATGTTTTGAGTAAACATAGATGAAACAACATCTTCATAAAGTGGTCCTCCTGTTCCATTTAATAATGGTACTCTATCTAATACCGCAACTGCTTTTTTGCCTTCTAAAGCTTTTGCTATCAAATCTCCTGGAAATGGTCTAAATACTCTAATCTTTAATAATCCTGCTTTTATTCCATTTTCTCTTAAATTATCTACAACATTTTTTACAGTTCCAGCTGTTGAGTTCATGCAAACTGCAACATATTCAGCATCTTCTAATTTATATCCTTCAAAGAATTCATATTTTCTTCCAGTCATTTTTTCAAAATCTAAGGCTACATCTGCTATAACTTTTCTTGCATTTTCCATAGCTTGATGTTGTTGTCTTTTATGCTCCATTAAATATGGTTGTAAATCCATTGGTCCTACTGCAATTGGCTCTTTTTTATTTAATAAGTAATGCTCTGGTTTATATGTTCCAACAAACTCTTTTACTTTTTCATCTTCTAAAAGTTCAATGTTTTCAATAGCATGTGATGTAATAAAACCATCTTGGCATACCATAAGTGGTAACATTACATCTTTATTTTCTGCTATTCTATGAGCCATTATCATATTGTCATAAGCTTCTTGATTTGTTTCAGAAAATAACATTATCCATCCACTATCTTTAACTGCCATAGCATCTGTATGGTCGCAATGTATATTAAGTGGTCCTGAAATTGCTCTATCAACTAAAGCTAAAACTATTGGAAGTCTTGAACTAGATGCTATTTGTATCATTTCCCACATATATTCTAGTCCATTTGCTGATGTTGCTGTCATAGCTCTTGCTCCTGCTGCTTCTGCTCCAATACAAGCACTCATTGCACTATGCTCACTTTCTACTGCAACAAATTCTGTATCTACTTGACCATTATCAACATAGCTTGAAAAATATTGTGGTATTTCAGTTGAAGGTGTTATTGGAAAAGCTGCAACTACATCAGGATTAATTTGTTTCATAGCATAAGCTGTTGCTTCATTTCCACTTAAACGTTCTCTAATACTCATATTATTTTTCCTCCTCTTCCATTACTATTGCTCCAAATGGGCATACTTTAGCACAAACTCCACATCCTTTGCAATAATCATAATTAAAATCTTTTCTTAATTGATCTTTTCCTACTGGAATTGCATCATCTGGACATACTGGAAAACATAGCCCACATTGCTTACATTTATCACTAATGTATACTGGTTTTGCACTTCTCCAATCACCTGTTTTAAATTCTCTTGCATTTCCTGAATCATATATTTCTCCACCTGGAGTCATTTCTTGCCAAGGTGTATTTTTATCTATATTCATCATTTCCTCCTTCTAGCTTGATTTTAAGCTAACTTTATTTTATTGTATTTTCTTTACCTCTTGTAAAGCTAATCTAATAGCATTCATATTTCCTTCAATAACTTCTGGTTTTTTTGCAAATTTATGTTTAAAAGAACCTTCCATATCTTGTATAAAGTCCTCTTCTGACATTATTCCTGTAACTTTAACAATTGCTGCAAGCATTGGTGTATTTGGGAAATATTTTCCAAGTGTTTCTTCTGAAACTTTTCTTGCATCAATAGTATATACACTTCCTTTGTATCCATTTAATAATGGGCTAATTTCTTCAATGGATTTTGTTGTATTAATTACAATTGCTCCATCTTCTTTTAATCCAGCTGTTACATCTACTGCTGTTAAAAGTGTATCATCAATTACTACTACATAGTCTGGTTCATAAATGTTGCTATGTACTCTAATTGGTGTTGTGCTTATTCTATTGTAAGCTGTAATTGGTGCTCCCATCCTTTCAGGTCCATACTCTGGAAATCCTTGAATATATTTGCCAGTATTAAATGCTGCGTCTGCAAGAAGTAGTGATGCTGTTTTTGCACCCTGACCTCCTCTTCCGTGCCATCTTATTTCAATTAAATCCTTCATTAATTGCCTCCTTTAAAACTTTTTTGCTTATGTTTATTTTTAATATATTAATTTGTACTTGTTTTAATTCTGCTTTAGC
>CANQCW010000063.1 GCA_947591055.1 uncultured Clostridia bacterium
AATGGAAGGAATACAATGGAAAAATAGAAATAGAGAAGAATTGTAGTATAGTAGCAAGATTAGAAGGAATAATGGGAGATGTAACAAAAGAAGCAACAGGAAATGTACAAAATATAGATAAGTTAGCCCCAAAAACATTTACACCAAGTGGAGATGCAACAACAAATACAATAACAGTAACAGCAAATGCAGAAGACCATGAAAAAACAGAAGAATATGCAACAAGTGGAATAGCAGGATATAGTTTTAGCATAGATGGAGAAAATTGGAGCGACTATAAAGAAGAAGGAATATACACATTTGATAAATTAACCCAAAGTAAACCATATACAATAAAAGTAAAAGCAAAAGATAAAGTAGGAAATGAAATGAGCACACCAGTAGAGATAACAGTAAACACAAAAGCTATGGTATCAGCAAAAGAAGAAGGATATATAACATTTGAAGGCTTACCAAAAGATTTGACAAATAAAAATGTAACAGTAACAGCCAAAACAACATCAGGATATACGATACAAACAAGTACAGATAAAACTAATTGGGAAGATAAAGCAAGTCAAGAATTAGAGAAAAATGGAAAAGTATATGCAAGATTATTAGACAGTACAGGACAATATGCAGAAGGAGAATCATGGGCAACAGCAGAAGTAACAAAAATAGATAAATTAGAACCAAAAACATTTACACCAGGTAAAAGTTCAACAACAAATACAATAACAGTAACAGCAAATACAGAAGACCATGAAAAAACAAATGATTATGCAACAAGTGGAATAGCAGGATATAGCTTTAGCATAGATGGAGGAGAGTGGACTACTTATCAAGAAAAAGGGGAATATACATTTAGCAATTTAAAGCAGAGCACAGAACATACAATAAAAGTAAAGGCAAAAGATAAAGTAGGAAATGAAATGAGTACACCAGCAGAAACAACAGTAAGTACAAAAGCTATGGTAGCAGCAACGACAGGAACAGGAGGAAATATAACATTTAGTGGATTGCCAAGTAATTGGACAAATAAAGATGTAAAAATAACAGCGAGCACAACAACAGAATATACAAAATTAGGATATAGAGTACAAACAAGTACAAATACAACAAATTGGGACGACAAAGCAGACCAAACATTAAGTGCAAATGGAAATGTATATGCAAGATTAGTGGATAGTACGGGACAATTTGCAGAAGGAGTATGGGCAACAGCAAATGTAACAAAAATAGATAAACAAAATCCAAATAAACCAACAGTAACATTAAATTTAGCAAACAATAATAATAGTTATACAAGTGGAACATGGACAAACCAAAATGTAAAAGTAACATTTTCAGCAACAGATAATGGTGGAAGTGGAGTAGTAAGTTATGAATATTCAACAGATAAAACAAATAATATAACAAGTAAAACATCACCATTTACAATAAGTGCAGAAGGAACAACAAATATATATATAAGAGCAATAGATGAAGCAACTAACAAAGGTGCGTGGTCAGAATTAAAAATCGTAAAGAAAGATACAGTAGCTCCAACAGTAGAATTATCAGGAGCAGTAAATGGAAAAACTAATGTGGAATTAACAGGAAAAGGAACAGATACAGTAAGCAATATATCTTATGGTTGGAGTGCAAATAAAAATACACAACCAAGTAGTTGGACTACTGCAAATGCAAAAACTAAAACAATAGATAGTACAGTAACATCAACACAATGTTTCTGGGTAAAAGACGAAGCAGGAAATATGGCATGTAAATTAGCAACATTATCAAAACATACTCATAATAGTAGCTGTACAGGTACTTGCGGTGGGAAAATAAGTTTTCGAGAAGGAGCTGGTATTTATTGCGCTGAGTGTGGAAGAGAAACCTTGCAATCTTATTGTGATACGTGTCATAGATATATGGGAAATAACTGCCCTAGTTGCGGAGCGAATAAAAGATGCGGACAGTCGAAAAGTTGCTCTTTATCAGAAAATTATACTTGTTCGATAAGTTAATCTAATATAAATTAAATAAAAAGAATAATTGTAAAAAACCATAAATTACCAAAAATATATTTACAATTATTCTTTTTCATGTTATATTAACAATATTCTTATTTCAATTCAAAAAAATATTAATTTATTTCAAAGTAAGAAATTTAATTCAAGATTGAAAATTAAAATAAAAAGTTTTAAATAATCGATAATAATTTAAAATCTTAATTTATTCCAAAAATAAGAAATAATGAAAACTTATAAAAAGAAAGGAGGCATCAAAGAGAAGACGAAAAGAGATAAGAAAATACAATAAAGATGTTCATTGTTCTTATTAAAAACAATGAATATTAGAAAGGCAAAATATGAATAAAAACGAATTATTAAAACCAAAGATAGATGTAGTAGAACAAATAAGTGAAGCAACAGAACTTAGTATAGAAGAAATAGAAAAAATAAAAGAAGGATGTTAAATAATATATAAAATTTTATTAATGTAAAAACTTAATAAAAATTAAAAAAATCTCTTGACAAATTAAACAAGTGTTTGTATAATATTACAAACAAAAGTTTTATATTGTTAGGAGATTTTTTTATGATAACTACTTTACATATTAAAAATATTGGAATAATAGATGATTTAAGTGTTGAACTTAATTCTGGATTTAATGTATTTACAGGAGAAACTGGTGCTGGAAAAACATTAATAATTGATGCAATTAGTTTCATTTCTGGTAGTAGATTCTCAAAAGAAATAATAAGAAAAGGCGAGGAATATTCTTTTATTGAACTAAATCTATTTTTACCGGAAAATGAACTTGCAATTGATGGAAATGTGATTGTAAGTAGAGAAATTCATTCAAATGGAAGAAATTCTTGCAAAATAAATGGTAGATTGGTTACTGTTGCTGAATTAAAAGAATTTATGAATTCAGTAATTGATATTCATGGACAAAATGATAATCAAAAAATACTAAACTCAAAATATCATATAAAATATTTAGATGATTTTGCAGGAAAAGAATTATTAGACATTCAAAAAGAATATAAAGATTTATTTTATAAATATAATGATTTGAAAAGAAAGCTTAAGGAAAATTTGGGAGATGAGAAAGAAAAGCAAAGAAGATTAGATCTTCTTCAATATGAATTTGATGAAATAGATAAAGCAAAGTTAAAAAATGGAGAAGAAGAATCTTTAAGTGAAAAAAGAAATTTATTTATTAATTTTGAAAAAATCTCAAAAGGATTAAATGATACTAATGAAAATATAAGTATGTCTGTAGAAACTGTAAATAATAGCATAAAAGCTCTAGAAAAAATAGAAAGTTTTGATGAAAATTATAGTAAAAAATTAGAAGAACTTAAAAATATATATTATGAATTAGAAGAATTTTCTAGAGATATAAGTGATTTAGATTCTGATATGTTTTATGATGAAAATGAACAAAATGAAATAGAAGAAAGACTAGATTTAATATTCTCTCTTAAGAGAAAATATGGAAATAGCATAGAGGAAATCCTAGATTACAAAAACAAAATCGAAGAAGAAATTAATAGAATTAACAATCTAGATGAAGTAAATAAAAAAATAAAAAAAGAGATAGAAACTATAACAAATCAAATGAAGGAAAAAGCAGATAAAATGCATAATTTAAGGCTTGAAGCAAGTGAAATATTATGTAATAAAATTAATGTTGAGTTAAATGATTTAGAAATGCCAAATTCTAAATTTATAATAGACATAAAGGAAATAGAAGAATTTAATAAGACAGGTTTAGATAATATAAATTTCTTAATTTCTACTAATTTAGGTGAAGATGCAAAAGAACTTTCTAAAATTGCATCAGGAGGAGAAATGTCAAGAATTATGCTTGCTATAAAAACAGCTCTTGCAGATACTGATAGTACGCCAATTTTTATTTTTGATGAAATAGATACGGGTATTAGTGGAAAAGCAGCAAAATCAGTTGGCCAAAAATTAAAACTAATAGGGAAAAATCATCAAGTTATTTGTATTACACATCAACCAAGTATTGCTGCTAAAGGTGATTATAATTATTTTATTAGTAAAGCTATAAATAAACAAAGAACTCATACTGAAATAAGAAAATTAGATGAAGATGAAATAATAGATGAGATAGCTAGAATATCTAATGGAGATGTAACAGATATTGCAAAAAAACATGCGTTAGAACTTAGAAAGTCTGCATAAAATCTATATAAAAATTTTTCTTATAAATTTTATTTACAATAAAAAATTGGTATGATATTATTAGAAAAATTATTGCAAAAGGAGACAAAATATGACTGAAGCTGATAAAAATTTTATAGATACATGTAAAGAAATATTAGCGCATGGATATTCTTCAGAAGGAACTGGCGTTAGAACTAGATGGGAAGATGGAAGTGAGGCTAATTATATCTCAATTGTAGGTGTTACAAATAAATATGATGTAGAAAAAGAATTTCCAATGATTACATTAAGAAATAATACTAATACTGTAAAAAGAGCAATAGATGAGATATTATGGATTTGGCAAAAGAAGTCTAATAATATAAATGATCTTAATTCTCATATATGGGATCAATGGGCAGATGAAAATGGTTCAATTGGAAAAGCTTATGGATATCAATTTGCTAAGAAATATTCTTTTAAAACAAAAGAAGGAATTAAAGAAATGGATCAAGTAGATTATGTATTATATCTATTAAAACATGATCCTGCTAGTAGAAGAATTGTTACAAATTTATTTAACCATGAAGAACTAAAAGATATGAATTTAGAGCCTTGTGCGTATGGAACTCAATGGCTAGTAAAGGATGGAAAGCTTCATTTAATTTTAAATCAACGTTCACAAGATATGCTTGCCGCAAATGGTTGGAACACTATGCAATATGCTGCTTTACTTCATATGTTTGCTAAAGTATCAGGCTTAAAAGTTGGAACTCTTACTCATAATATTGGAGATTGCCACATTTATGATAGACATATTCCATTAATTGAAAAATTAATTGAAGCAAAGCCTATGGATGTGTCTCCACAACTTATTATTCACAATGATAGTAATAATTTTTATGACTTAAAAGTAGAAGACTTTGAAGTTATTAATTATGATTATAATAAAGATATAAAACTAGGAAAAATTCCAGTTGCTGAATAAAATTGTATTGGAGAAAAAATAATGTTAAGTTTAATTGTTGCAAAAGCAAAAAATAATATAATAGGAAAAGATAATAAACTAATTTGGCATATTCCAGAGGATTTAAAAAGGTTTAAAAGTTTAACAACTGGACACACTATAATTATGGGTAGAAAAACTTTTGAATCCTTAGGAAGAGTATTACCAAATAGACATCATATAATATTGTGCAATGATGCACAGATGAATATTGAAGATGAAAATGTTGAAATTTTAGAAGATATTTCAATGCTAGATAAGTATATAAAAGATGAAGAAGAAAATTTTGTAATTGGTGGTGCTACAATGTATAAGCTTCTTATGCCATATTGCAGTAAAATGTATATAACTGAAATAAATCAAGACTTTGAAGGTGATGTATCTTTTCCAGAAATTAATATGGAAGATTGGAAAATAGTTTCAAAAGAAAAGGGTTTAAAGAATGAAAAAAATCCTTATGATTATGAATATGTAACTTATGTTAGATATAAATAAAAGTATAATTTACTGAAATAAAATAATTTACTAAAATAATCGTTGACAGAAAATAGTACTACAAGGTTAAGCAAAAAGAATTCTACAACGATTATTTTTAGTTAAAATTATTTACAAAATGCTTAATTTAAGATATAATTAGGCTTATTAATAAGAGAGAAGGAAGGAAAAATTATGCAAGAAAATAATAATGAAAATGTTCAAGATGTAGAATTAGATATGAATCATCTAATGCAAGTAAGAAGAGAAAAATTAGATAAACTTAGAGAAGCTGGAAAAAATCCATTTGAAGTTACAAAATTTGTAAGAACACACACAAGTAAACAAATTGTGGATAACTATGACGAACTAGAGCAAAAAGATGTAACTATAGCTGGAAGAATAATGGCAAAAAGAATAATGGGAAAAGCTTCTTTTTGTCATATTCAAGATGAAGATGGAAAAATACAAAGCTATGTTAGTATAAATGAATTAGGAGAAGAATCTTATCAAGATTTTAAAGAATATGATATTGGAGATATAATTGGAATTACAGGATTTGTTTTCAAAACAAGAACTGAAGAAATTTCAATTCATGCAAAAAAAGTAGAACTTCTTACAAAATCATTAAAACCATTACC
>CANQCW010000064.1 GCA_947591055.1 uncultured Clostridia bacterium
AAGATACACAAGAACAAATTTGAAGGAGGAAAACAAATTGGAAACAAATATTTTAGAGAATAACAGTTTAGTTTTAGTAGGAAAAATAACAGATGAAAAAAAATTTAGTCATGAAATTTATGGAGAAAAATTTTACTCATTTAATTTAAGCGTTCCTAGATTAAGTGGAAATGCAGACACTATACCTATTACTATTTCAGAAAGATTATTTAAAGAAGATGAATTAGTTGTAGACAAAAAGGTAAGAGTAAAAGGACAATTTAGATCATACAACAGCTATGAAAAAGAAAAGAACAGATTAATCTTAACAGTTTTTGCAAAGGATATCGAGTTTTTAGAAAATCAAGATGATGAAGTAACAGCTAGTAAAGAATTTTTATCTAATGAAGTTGTTTTAGTAGGATATATATGCAAACCTCCTATTTACAGACAAACTCCATTTGGAAGAGAAATTGCAGATATTCTTTTAGCTGTAAATAGAGCTTATAATAAATCTGATTATATTCCATGTATTGCATGGGGAAGAAATGCAAGATTTTGTTCTAAAATGGAAGTTGGAACAGAAGTAAGAGTAATTGGTAGAGTTCAATCTAGAAATTATGAGAAAAAACACGAAGATGGAACTGTAGAGCCAAGAGTAGCTTATGAAGTTTCTATTGCAAGTTTAGAATTAGTAAATAAAGATGAAAATTCAGATGAAAATATAGATGAAAATGTAGAAAATAATTATAATGGAATTCAAGAAGAGGCATAGATAATAAAAATCACCTAAATATAGTAAGCCTTCCTTGTTAAACAAAAATTGTTTAGCAAGGAGGGTTATTTTTTTATCTAAATTTTTAGTAAAAAAACTGTAATATTTTTGTAACATTTTTGTATTTTTACATTGACTTTTATATAAAATGAAAATATAATAGATATGTAGTTTATAAAATAAACTGCAAGGAGGAAAATATGGGTGAAATTATAGTAGTAACATCAGGAAAAGGTGGAGTTGGAAAAACTACTACAACTGCAAATCTTGGTGCTGCTCTTGCATTAAAAGGTAAAAAAGTAGTTCTTGTAGATACAGATATTGGTTTAAGAAACTTAGATGTAGTTATGGGACTAGAAAATAGAATTGTTTATGATATTGTTGACGTTGTTGAAGAAAAATGTAAACTTAGACAAGCCTTAATTAAAGATAAAAGATTTACAGATTTATTTTTACTTCCAGCAGCTCAAACAAGAGACAAAAATGCGGTAAATGAAGATCAAATGAAAGACCTAACAACTAAACTTAAAGAAGAATTTGATTTTATTTTAATAGACTGTCCTGCTGGAATTGAGCAAGGATTTAAAAATGCGATTGCTGGAGCTGACAGAGCAATAGTTGTTACAAATGCAGAAATATCTTCTATTCGTGATGCTGATAGAATCATTGGCTTATTAGAAGCATCTGAAATAAAGAATCCAGAATTAATAATTAATAGACTTAGACCTGAAATGGTTAAAAAAGGCGAAATGATGGATGTTGAAGATATACTAGATTTATTATCAATAGACTTAATAGGTGTTGTTCCTGAAGATGAGAATATAATTACTCAAACTAATAAAGGCGAACCAGCAGTTTCTAATAAAAAAGCACCATCAGGTAAAGCTTTTATTGAAATAGCAAGAAGAATTCTAGGAGAAAATATTGAGGTAACAATCCCTGGAAGAAAGAAAACTGGATTTTGGAGTAGATTTAGAAAAAATCATAAATAAAAATGTTTTTAAGTGGAGGAATAAAAATGTTTGCGAGCTTTACAAATTTGTTCAAAAAAATAAAAAAGATACAAGAAGGAAGAGTTAATAAAGAATCAGCCAAAGAAAGACTACATTTAGTTTTATTACAAGATAGAGCAAATGTGTCAGCTGACTTTTTGGAAATGATGAAACAAGAAATTATCGAAGTAATAAAAAAATACATAGATGTCGATGAAAAAGAAATTGATGTTAAGTTAACTAATAAGCAAAATAGTGATGGAACAACAGGAGCTCCAGCACTTTATGCTAATATTCCTATTATTGCTATTAAAGACGAAACTAGAAAGATGTCAAATAAATTAAATTTAGAAAAATCAAATGAGAAAAAATCAAAAGATAAGAATAATAAAGAGAAAAAAGATAAAAATAATTCTAATAGTGATGAAAATAAAGTATCAGAAAATGTTGCAAAAACGGATAAAAAGCAAGACAAAGCTGATAACAATAAAAAAGAAGGTAAAGCAGAAACAAACAAAGAGACAATTAAAGAAGCGGATAGTAAAGAAACTAATAAAAAAGAATCAAAAGAAGAAAATAAAATTGTTAAACAAGAAGAAAAAACAGAAAGCAACGTGAAAAAAGAAGAACATAATAAAAATAAGAAGAAAAAGAAAAATAAGAAAAAATAAATTATATGTAGAAAACATAAACTAAAGCAAAAGGGAGAATAATGAAAAAAAAGATTACAAAAAATATTCAATGGTCTATATTAATTTGCACAATCCTATTAGTAATAATAGGATTATTTGCAATTTATTCTGCAACTGAAAGTACAGAGCAAGAAGAATTCATAAAACAATTAACTTGGATTGGAATAAGCATACCATTTTTAATATTATTTACTGTGGTTGATTATGAAACTATATCTAAAATATCAATTATATTTTATATACTAATTTTAATAGCTTTAGTTGGAGTTTTATTTACAAAGCCGATATCAGGTGCGACTAGCTGGTTTACATTTAGTTCTTTTTCTATTCAACCATCTGAATTTGCTAAAATTTTTATTATCCTTTTTTTAGCTTTCATAATGTCTAAAATGAAGAAAAAAGGTCCTAAAGAAATTAGCAGACCAACTAGATTATTGTTAATTTTAATACTTTTCGCAATTCCAGTTTTACTTATCATAAAACAACCTGATTATGGTACAGCTGTAGCTTTTATTGTTGCATTTTTGTTTATGCTTTTTGTAGCTGGAATAGATAAAAAATATATAATTGTTTCTGTTATTCTTGTAGCAGTGGCAGTTCCATTATTGTATCAATTTGTTTTACCAGAACACGCAAAAAAAAGGATTGATGTATTTTTAAATCCAGATTTAGACCCAAGAGGTTCTGGATACAATCTTACTCAGTCTAAAATTGCAATTGGTGCAGGTGAACTCTTAGGTATGGGAATATTAAAGGGAAATCAAACACAATTAGGATTTTTATATCCAAAATCTACTGATTTTATATTTTCAGTAATTGGTGAAGAAATGGGATTTGTTATTGCTGGCACTGTAATAATTTTGTATGTTATACTGATAACGAAGGCACTGTATATATCAAAGACTGCAAAAGATGATTTAGGTGCAATTATTTCTGCTGGAATAGCTGGAATCTTTTTCTTCCACATGGTAGAAAATATAGGTATGACAATGGGACTTTTACCGATAACAGGTGTTCCACTTCCATTTGTAAGTTATGGAGGAAGTTCACTTTTAAGTAATTTTATTATGATTGCTTTATTATTAAATATAAGTGGTAGAAGGCAAAAAGCAATATTTATGGGACAAGAAGGCGGAGAATTTTGGTCGAAAACAAAATAAAAGAATTAAAAATTGGAAATGTGATATTAGACAATAATATAATTTTAGGCCCTATGGCAGGTTTGACTGATAGGGCTTTTCGCATTGTTTGCGAAAAGTTTAATCCAGGATTAGTTGTATCAGAAATGGTTAGTAGCAAGGCACTTTTTTATGGAGATGATAAAACAAAAAAATTACTTGATACATCTGGAGAAAAAGGAAAAATTGCAATTCAGATTTTTGGTAGTGATACAGAATCTATGGCCTTTGCAACTAAATACATAAATGAGCAAAAGATAGCAGATATTATAGATATTAATATGGGATGTCCTGCTCCTAAAATTGTAAAAAATGGTGATGGCAGTAAGCTTTTACTAGATATAGATAAAGTATATGATATAACAAGAGCTGTCGTTGAAAATTCAGATATTCCGGTTACTGTAAAAATAAGAAAAGGTTGGGATAGTAATAATATAACAGGTCTTGATGCAGCAAAAGCAATAGAAAGAGCAGGAGCAAAAGCTATTACAGTTCATGGTAGAACAAGAGCAGATTATTATTCTGGAGAAGCGGATTGGGAGATAATAAAGCAAATCAAGCAAAATGTTAGTATTCCAGTTATAGGAAATGGTGATATAAAATCTCCAGAAGATGCAGAGAGAATTTTTGAAGAAACAAATTGTGATGGAATAATGATTTCAAGGGCAAGTTTAGGAAATCCATGGATATTTGAAGAAATTCAAAACTATTTTTTAAATAAACCTATAAGGGTGATAGATAAAAAAGAAATTTTAGATGTTATATTGGAGCACATAGATTTAGAAGTACAAGATAAAGGCGAAAATGTTGGAATAAAAGAAATGAGAAAGCATATCTGTTATTACCTAAAAAATATGAAAAATGCATCTGAAATAAGGAATACAATAAATCATTTAGATACGAAAAATGAGGTAGAAAGTGTTTTAACTAAATATTTTTCTAGTTTAGAGAACATTACATAATAAGGACATAATTCTTTGACATAAAACCGAATTTATGCTATAATATAACTAATTTATATTGTTAATTTTTTATTAATTTATTAGGAGGTACAGATATGAAGAAACGGAATTTTAGACAGTTAAAAAAACAGATGTCCTATGAAAGCTTTAATGAGTTTTGCAAGAAAATAGCAATGGATTATGCAAATTCTGAACCAAACTTTGCGCGGTCTTATTTTTGCAATTATTATGAGATAAGTGAATCTTGTTTTTACAGAGTACTTGAATATGCAATCATAACTAATTTAGTTAATGACAAATTGTTTAAAAAAATGATGGAAAAATCAATAGCAAATCAAATATCTCATAAAGCAGGAGCTGGAATGACAAGTGTTGCAAAGTATAACCATTTGTATAGCAAAAGATGTGAATACATCGCTTTATCATTTCCAGAAAACAAGATAAAACAAATTGCAGAAGATTTTGCTAATAATCCAAATGTTTCTAAAGAAGACATAGCTTTAAAATATGACATATCAAGAAAAGTATTAGAGCTTATGCTAGAAAGATCAATTATAGACAATGTAGTTGATGATGAAACATTTGAAGCGATTAGAAACAGGAGCATTAAAAACTCAACCCCTAACAAGAAGGCACAGACTGAAAAATATTTTGAAGTCTTGCAAGAAAAAAGAAAAAATAACAAATAAAGAAAGGAACACCTAGATTAGGTGTTCCTTTTATATATTAAAAGCATAGTTTTAATTAAGAGATAATATAATAAAATATAAAAATGAGTAATGGTAAAGAAGGGATGTTTTATATGAAAAAGATATTGTTTTTCTTAATAATCGTTATGACATTTATTATAACGGTAATATTTTTTTTAAAATCCAATTATAAAAATAATAAAATAGGAAATAATAAGAGCATAGAAGAGATTGAAAGTTATATCTTAAATATTAAATCTTATAAAGCAACATTAAATGTAAATGTGAAAAATAATAGAAATGAAAATAATTATAAAATTATTCAAGAAGTAACTAATGAGTATGAAAAACAGACAACTCTTGAACCGGATGAAATAAAAGGATTAGAAATGATTTTTAAAAATGGAACTTTAGAAATAAAAAATACGGAATTAAATTTAAGTAAAATATATCAAAATTATCCAAACGTGTCTGAAAATAACCTATTCTTAACGCAATTTTTACAAAGATACAAAAATGAAGAAGAAGAAAATAAAAGTATAGAAATAACAGATGAAAACAAAATAATCATGAAAATTAAAACAGATAAAAACAAATATGATGTAACTCAAATGTTATATGTAAATATGAAGGATTTAAAACCTGAAAGATTAGAAATTTTAGATAATAACAATAATACAAAAGTTTACATATTATATAGTGAGATTGAAATAATTATTTAAGATATATCATCTCTAATTTATAAAATGGAGAATTGAAAATGACAATAAAAAGAGGAGATATGTTTTATGC
>CANQCW010000065.1 GCA_947591055.1 uncultured Clostridia bacterium
ATGTTTTATTATCTTCCACGCAAACATCTTAAATATTGTCGTTGACAGCAACATACTCTACATGCATTTGTATTGGGGCAATTTCCATTATTGTTTCCACCATTATTATTGCCATTATTATTACCACTATTATTGTTTCCATTATTATTGTTACCACTGTTGTTGTTTCCATTGTTATTATTACCACTATTGTTATTACCGTTATTGTTATTGCCACTATTATTATTTCCGTTATTATTGTTACCGGTATTATTATTAGAACCATTATTATTTCCGTTACCTGAGCCGTTATTATCTAAATCGTTTAGTCTATCTAATATGTTTTGTACGGTTCTAAATATAAGTGCTGTTATCAGTGCTATAATAGCATACGCTATTGCAAATATTAAAAATTCCTCATCAAATGCTGTAAAAGCCAATATTAAAAATACTGCAAATACTAATGCTGATACTAAAAATGGATTATTAAAAATTCTTTGTAGAGCTATTGCAAATATTATTGTTGCTAGTGGAAATACAAAAAATAGTAAGATTGGATCTATCATTTATTTTCCCCCTACTGTATTATATTAATCCTCTTACTATTTTGTTAAAATTTATTAATCATCATATTCAACATTTATCAAGCATAATCCTGTTGGTGGTAAAGTTTTTCCAGCTTTTAGTCTATCTTTTGCATCTAAAATTTCTTTTATTTTTCCTGGCCCTATCTTTCCTTCTCCAACTTCAACTAAAGTTCCAGAAATTATTCTTACCATATTATACAAAAATCCATTACCTGTAAGTGTTATTGTTATTATATCGCCCTTTCTTTCGACTTTTGCATCATAAATTATTCTAACGCTACTTTTACTACTTGTACCACTTGCTTTAAATGATTTAAAGTCATGTTCTCCTATCAAATATTTAACCGCTTCATCCATTTTAGTTTCATCTAACTTTATAGGATAATGATATTGCATATTTCTATATATTGCTGTTCCCTGCTCTGAATTATTTATTGTATATTCATAAGTTTTTTTCTTACAATTATATCTACTATGAAATCTTTCTGGCACTTCTTCAGCTTTTTTTATTCTTATTGATTTTTTTAGTTGTGAATTTAAAGCTATTGGAATCTTTTCTATTGGAAAATCTTTTTCTATTTTAAAATTTGCAATTTGTCCTACAGCACTTACTCCAGCATCAGTTCTGCCAGAACCTATCAATTCTACTTTTTCCCCTGTTATAATTTCAATCGCTCTTTCTATTTCTCCTTGTATATTTAATTTGTTGGTTTGTTTTTGCCACCCGATTAAAATCTTTTCCGTCATATTCGATTGTTAATTTTATATTTCTCATATTTCTTCCTTAACCTATTAATATAGCGGTGATTTAAAAAATCTCCCGCTATAGTTAAATTTATTCCTTTTTTGTTTCTTTATTTGTTTTACTTTTTGTCTTTTCTTTTTTGCTTTCTTTTTTCAAATTCTTATATTCTATTATTTTTGATTTCTTATTTTCTATGTTTCCTTTTATTGCTGAAAATCTATCTTTTTTATCTTCTGGTCCATATTTTGCAATTATTAAATTTTTCATTAATATTCTCTTTAAAGCATCTTCTTCAACATCTACTATTAATGTTCCATCTTTTGCAATAGATACTTTTCCAGTTTCTTCTGAAACCACAACTGCTATTGCATCTGATTCTTTAGAAATTCCTATTGCAGCTCTATGTCTAGTTCCTAGACCTTTTACCATATCTTTATCATCAGTAAGTGGTAAAATACACGCTGCTGAAGATATTTTATTATTTGCTATAATTACAGCTCCATCATGAAGTGGTGTTTTTGGAACAAATATATTTGCTAAAAGTTGTGGTGATATTTGTGCATCTATTTCTACTCCAGTTTCTACTATATCTTGAAGTTTTATATCTCTTTCAAATACTATTAATGCCCCTGTTTTAGTTTTTGCCATTTCTTGAACTGCTATTACTACTTTGTATATATCTTCCTTTGTTTTATCTCTTAAGCTTTTATCTATTCCAAACATTTTAGTAAATGTACTAGAGCCTAATTGCTCTAATGCTCTTCTTAACTCTGGTTGAAAAATTAAAAGCAGAGCTATTACTCCATATGTCATAAATGATGTCAATATAAAATTTAAAATTCTTAGCTTAAATACATTACTTAATACTGTAATTATAACTAAAAATACTATTCCTTTTAAAAGCTGCATAGCTCTTGATTTTTTAGTTAGCTTTATAAATCCATAGATTAAAAATGCTACTAATATTACATCTATGATGGCAGTTATAATTTGCCAAGGATACATCTTTAGTTCATTTATGTATGCTGGAAAATCTATTTGCATTTGTTCATTTAATTTTTCAAACATAACTTTTTTCCTTTCGTTTTAATATTTAATTAAATTTATATCATACCTTTTAAACTAAATACTAAATAAAATAATGCTGTACCTCCTGCTGCAACTAGCATCATTATTACCAATAAAAGGGCAATTATTCTAACAGCTCCTCTAGCTGGATCAAAATGTTTCTTTTTTATTTCACTTTGATTATTATTATTTTCTATTTTTTCTTTTCTTTTCATCATTTCTCACTCTTTCTATATTTTATGTTTACAATAATTATTTTAACATTTAGGTACTTTAAAGTCAATAAAATTACCTTAAAATTTTAAAATCTACACAAACTCTTTCCAAACTATATTTGCCAAATCTAGTCCTTTTTTACTTAACCTTATTGTTAAATCATTTACTTTTATTAAATCTTCTTGCAAAAGTTTTTCTATTTGTCTGCTATATACTTCAAGTGGATTTTTATTAAATTTTATTTCAAAACTTTTTATACTTACTCCATTTAATTTTCTTAATCCAAGAAGCATAAATTCGTTCATCATCATTTTCTTAGTTTGTTTTTCTTCTATTTTTATATTTTTAAAACTTTCATTGTTTTTTATATTTCTTATATAATTTTCTATATTTGAGGTGTTTATATATCTTAAGCCATTTTCATAAGATGCACCCGATATTCCAAAACCTAGATATTCTCCTTGATTCCAGCAGTCTGCATTATGTTTGCACTTATACCCTATTTTTGCAAAATTTGAAATTTCATAATGCCAATATCCATTATCTTCTAGCTTTCTTTTTGCATACCAATACATATATCTTTCCATTTCATCATCTGGAAGCACTACCTGCTTTTTTTCAATCATTGTTTCTAGTTTTGTATCTGGTTCAACTATTAATGAATATACTGAAATATGTTGAATATCAAAGGCTATTAATTTATTTAAAGTATCTTCTACATCATAAATTGTTTGATTTGGAAGTCCTAACATTGTATCTACATTTATATTTTCAAATCCCACTTCTTTTGCTTTTTTTATAACATCTTCAAAATCTTTATATTTATGGATTCTTCCTAACATTTGCAAAAGCTCATCATTAGAAGATTGAAGTCCAATGCTTAGCCTATTTATTCCCATTTTAAAATATAAATCTAAATTTTTCTTATTTGTTGTACCCGGATTTAGCTCCATAGATATTTCTGCATCTTCACTTAAATTAAAATTTTTTTCTATTTCTGCTAATATCTCTTTTATATAGCTAGGTTTTATAAATGATGGTGTTCCTCCACCTATATAAATAGTTTTTACATTATAGTCAAAATTATTTCTTTCTTTAATTTCATTTTTCAAAGCTTTAATATATTCTTCTATTAAATCATCTTTATTACAAAATGATGTAAAATCGCAATAATTACATTTTTGTTTGCAAAATGGTATATGCACATATATTCCTATATCTTTCATATTATTACTTCTTTCTTATTTTGACATATTTCTTAATTCTTCTGCTAAATTATTTATTCCTTCTAATCTATGATTTACTCCTGACTTACTTATTGGCTCTTTTAATAACTTTCCTAATTCACTTAAACTTGCATCTGGATTTTCAAGTCTTATTTGAGCAAGCTCTTGCTCTTTTGGAGTTAATTTATCAAATTTTTTTCTTTTCTTTATTAGCTTAATATTTTCTATTTGTTTTACTGCACTTAATATTGTTTTATTGAGATTCGCTGTTTCACAATTAACTAACCTATTTACCTGATTTCGCATATCTCTTATTACTCTTTCATCTTCAAATTGTAATACAGACTTATTTGCTCCAATAAATGCAAGAAATTTTGATATATTTTCACCATCTTTAATATATAATATAAAATTTTTTTCTCTTTTTAAAATTTTTGCATCTATATTTTCTTTTACTAAAACATCTTGAATAAATTTTGCATTTTCTTCCTTGTCAAATACTATTTCTAAATGATATTTATTTTTTGGATTTGTTACAGAGCCAGAGCTCATAAAAGCTCCCCTAACTAAGGCTTTATTTTCTTCTTCTCCTCTTTCCTTATCTTCAATTTTTATTTTTCCCTTTGGATAAGTTATACAAAAATTTTTTCCTTGCATTTCTATTTTGTAATTGTTCTCATTACAATTATTTAAGAGCTTACTAAATCGATTTATATTATATTGATTTTCAGTAATAAATTTATTTGATGAAATTGTAAGTAAATATCCATCAAGTTCTGCTTTTACTAAAGCTTTATTTGAAAGATTGTTTATATTACTTAATTCTTTTTTTATCTTTGATGAAAATGAATCCATTACAACCTCCATAATATTACTCTATCATTATTTGCAAAATCTTTTATACACTCTGCCCCTTTAAACATTTCTTGCAACTTATTTTTTTGATTATATCCTATTTCCAAAGCTAGTAGACCATCTTTTTTTAAATAGTCATTTATATTTTCTTTAATTATTCTATAAAAATCAAGCCCATCTTTTCCTCCATCAAGTGCCATTTTCGGCTCACATTGTACCTCTTTTTCAAGTGTTTTTATTACATCTTCTTCAATATAAGGAGGGTTTGATACTACTATGTCATACTCTTCTTTTTTTATATTTTCAAACATATCTGATTGTAAAAATGTTATCTTGCTACTCCAATTTTTATCAATTATATTTTCATAATTCTTTTTTGCTACATTTAGTGCTTTTTCACTTTTATCAGTAGCAACTATATGGGCATTTTCAGTATTTCTTGCTATGCTTATTGCTATTGCACCAGAACCGGTACATAAGTCTAATATTTTGATTTTTTTGTTTTTATTTTTTATTTCATTTAAAACCTGCATCACAACTATTTCTGTATCTGGTTGTGGAATTAAAACATCTTCATTTACAAAAAATTCTAATCCCATAAAATATGCTTTATTAGTTATATATTGTACTGGATAGCCTTCTTTTACTTTATTTGCTAACTCAATACATTTTTTTGTTACATTTTCTGTAAGCTTTTCATCTTTATTTATTATTAAATATTTCCTATCTACTTTTAAAACATATTGAATAATTATATTGGATTTTTCTGCTCCAATTAATTTATTGATTTCTATTATAAGTTCATTTATTGTCATTTTTAATTTCCTTTATCACTTCGTTTTCAAGGCACACATAGGAATTAGTTCCTACTCTACTCTAAAAAATTTAATATAATTTGGAGTTTGTATCTTTTTAACTTGTTTTCCATTATAAATAGTTTCACCTGTTTGTGTATCTTCGAGTGGAATATCTAAATATACATTTGCTACAAACTTTTGCTCATAATTATTTATTATAGTTACATTAAAAGAAACTGTACATTTTATGCTATCTAAAAATACTCCTGTTCTTCTTAAAAGTTCTCCATTAAAAATTAAGTCTGACTCTATATCAGAAATTATTTCATTTTCTTTTATGTTTTTATTTGCATATTCTAAAATTATTGGATTAGAACAATCTGCATACATTTGTGGCTTAGAATAGTCAATATCTCCATCATTTAAAATCTTATATTCAATTTTATCTTCAATAATATTTTCTTCTACATCAGTAAATTTTCCAAAATTATGTATATCTTTAAATGCTA
>CANQCW010000066.1 GCA_947591055.1 uncultured Clostridia bacterium
TTTCATCAAAGTCTTTTCCATAAGATGCTATATGTATTCCTGTAAGAACAACTTCTTTTATTCCTTTTTCTGCAATTTCTTCTATTTCTTTTATTATACTTTCAGGATTTCTACTTCTTACTCTGCCTCTTGCATAAGGAATTATACAATATGTACAGAATCTGTCGCATCCATCTTGAATTTTTACAACTGCTCTATTTGCTTCTGTATAAGTTACTACACCAAAATCTTCATAATTTTTTTGATGCATAACATCTGTTACAATTTCCTTACCCTCTGATTTATTTTTTATATAGTTTTCAATTATTTCTACAATATTATTTTTTTCATTTATTCCCAGTATTAAATCAACTTCTTTTATTTTAGAAATTTCTTCTTTTGCAACTTGTGCATAACATCCAGATGCAACAATTATGGCATCTGGATTCATACTTTTTGCTTTTCTTAGCATTTGTCTGGACTTTCTTTCTGCAATATTTGTTACACTACAAGTATTTATTATATATATATCTGCTTTTTCTTCATCTACAATTTCATAGCCTTTTTTTATAAAACTTTGTTCCATTGCATTTGTTTCATATTGATTAGTTTTACAGCCTAGGCTTATAAAATGAACTTTCATTTTTGTAACTTTTACCTTTCTTTAAATAATACTTTCTATTATACTTCATTTTTAGCTATATTTCAACATTTTTATTTTCTTACATTTCTTCTTCTATTTTCAATAATCTATTATACTTAGCAACTCTTTCACTTCTACAAGGTGCTCCCATCTTTATCTGCTGAGAATTAACTGCTACTGATAAATCTGCAATAAATGTATCTTCTGTTTCTCCTGACCTATGAGATATTATCGTTTTATATCCATTTTCTTTTGCTAAATTTATTGTTTCCAAAGTTTCTGTTAAAGTTCCTATTTGATTTGGTTTTATCAATATTGAATTTGCTACATTATTTTTTATACCTTTTTCTAATCTTTCTTTGTTTGTAACAAATAAATCATCTCCGACTAAATCAACTTTTTTACCAATTTTGCTTGTTAGCTCTTTCCATTCTTTCCAATCTTCTTCAGATAACCCATCTTCTATTGACATTATTGGATATTTTTCTGTAAGCTTTATAATATAGTCAATCATTTCGTTTTTACTCTTATATTCATCTGTTTTCCAAAAATAATATCCTTCTTTTTGAATTTTCTTAGCCTCTTCTCTCATTTCAGAACTTGCAACATCTAAAGCAATTTTTACATCTTTTTCTTTTAATCCTGCTAAATCTATTGCCTCTAATATTAATTTAATTGCTTCTTCATCATTTTCCAAATCTGGTGCAAAACCACCTTCATCACCTACTGAAGCAGATAATCCTTTTTGTTTTAACAATTGCTTTAAAACTTGATATATTTCAACGCACATTTGCATACTTTCCTTAAAGGTTTCTGCTCCAACTGGAACTATCATAAATTCTTGAATATTTAAGTTGTTACTTGAATGTTTTCCACCATTTAAAATATTCATCATAGGAATTGGCATTTTACTTCCAAAAATTCCTCCTAAATATCTATAAAGTGGAATTTTCAAACTATTACTTGAAGCTTTTGCAATTGCCATTGAAGTTCCAAGTATTGCGTTTGCACCTAATTTTGATTTATTTTTTGTTCCATCTAAATTAATTAGCATATTGTCTATTAATGATTGATTATAAGCATTTTCTCCAATAATATTTTTTGAAATTTTTTTATTAACATTGTCAACTGCTTTGCTTACTCCTAATCCATTAAAGACTTGATAATCTCCATCTCTTAGTTCATAAGCTTCATAACTACCTGTAGATGCTCCTGATGGAACCTTGCTTGTACCAATACTTCCATCATCTAGTATTGCTGTTACTTCAATTGTTGGATTACCTCTCGAATCAAAAATTTGACTTGCTCTAACATCTTTTATTGGCATTTCCTTCATAAAATTCACTTTCCTTCCTTTTTAAGCGACTGAAAATTCATTATTTTCAAACTCATTTTTCTGTAAAGGATTATTGCCAATAAAATTTTACTTTATACTATTTTTACCACTTTTGTACTTCTAAATTAATTCTTTTGCTTTTTGTTTCACCTATTATTTTAAAGATTGTAAATCTTCCTTTTCCTCTAATTGTTATAATGTCATTTTCTAAAATTTGTTTCGTATTTCTTAATTCTAATTTAAAATTTACAAATACTCTTTCTTGATTTATGTATAAATTTGCATCATTTCTTGATACTTTTGCTAATTCTCCAACTATTGCATCTAACCTCATTGATGGTACATTAATTTTAAAAGTTTCTTTTTCCTTCTCAACATATTTTATTTCATCTAATTTAATAACTTCTATTTTTGACTTTTTAAACCTTGTTAAGTCTGCTAAATTATTTATTAAAAATTTTTCAATTTCTTTTGAAATAATTATATCAGCTCCATCATCTCTAACTAGAATATCTCCTAATTTTTCTCTTTTTATCCCTAATTTCATTATTGCACCTAAATAGGTTTTATGTTCAAATGTTCCTTGCAATTCTTTTGGAAGAGTAATTCTTATTACTGAAATAATTTGTTCATATATATTTTTAAAATTTACTTTATCTTCATATAAACTTGGATAAATGATAAGCATTGTTCTTTCTGCCATATCAAATCCACCGAAAAAACAATAATTATTTTGTTTCCTTTTTATTAAAATATCTTGAATATTGCTTTTTTGAGATAAATCTAAAAAGTCTGTGTTTTCAAATCTATTCTTAGATTCTACCATTTTGATTTTATCTAATACTTTTGCTACTAGAAGTTTTTCTTCATCTTTCTGCAACTTGGTTAACTCTATTACTTTGTCCATTTTCTTCTCCCTTTTTTCCAATCAAAATACACGCATAAAGAAAAATCGCTAAAGTCGCTCCTATCATAATTCCTATAAAACATCCTAAGTAAAAAATTGTCTTGTCCTCCTTTAGTTTTTTATTAATTTATTCAGTTTTATATTTATTATTCATTTTTTACTTACTTTTTATGATTCTTTATCATTTGTTATATCACCATTTCCGTTTAGTAAAATTGGATCTCCTAAAAATTTTGATTTTGGTTTTAATATGCACATAACAAAATCTTTATCTCTTGCTAATACTTCTCTAAAATCTCTCATCATTTGCCCAGCATATTCTCTTGGATTTGATTTGACTCCATACGCTTCAAGTCCTAATGACTGTGCTATATACAAAGCTCTATATAAATGATACTCTTGTGTAACTATTATTACTTTTTTTGCTTTAAATATTTCTTTTACTCTATAAATGCTATCATAAGTTGAAATTCCGGCATGGTCCATAAAAATATCTTCTGAATCTATGCCTTTTTCAATAGCATATTCCTTCATTACATTTACTTCATCATAATCAGATTTTGTATGATCTCCACTCATTAATATTTTATTTGAAGCTCCTTTTTCATACAAGCTGATGCCTTCTTTTAGCCTGTCTTCTAGCATTGGAGAAGGTTTATTTTGCCAAATACCTGCTCCTAAAATGAGTATGCAATCTGCATTTTTTTCTACAGCTTGCTCTTCTGAAATTATCCTTGATTTTGTTTTTAATATTACAAAATAATTTATTAAAGCCAACACAACAATTAATAAAACTACTATACACATCATTATAATTATTATTTTATTTGTTTTTTCCATTTTTACTACTTTAAAATTTATAAAATTTCCTTTCCTTAGTTTTAAATATTATACTCTATCTTAGTTTTATATTCAATTACTATTTCTATATTTAGAAAAAACAAAAAAATAAATATGCAAAGAAACCCCATAAAATTTCCCCCATATTTATTTTATGATGCTATTATATATTGCAAATTATATTTTGTCAATATTTTCCATAAAAATTTATATTTTATTTTTTTACTTGTAAACTTTATCAAAATATGTTATATTATTTAAGTATATATTGGGGTATCGCCAAGCGGTAAGGCATCGGACTCTGACTCCGACATTTCCTGTGTTCGAATCACAGTACCCCAACCAAATGAGCATTATACGAACTTAAATAGTTCACATATTGGTAATAATGCCCCAAATTTTAGTCTGTAAGTGTAAGCTCATTTAATCGTACATTTGCAGATTTATTTTATTAATAGGAGGTCTAATTTGAAAATCGAATATCCACCATATATAATTACTGATAAGATGTTAAATTATGTATCAAATATAATGAAAAAAATAGGCGAAGCAAATTATTTTGAAAATTTAAATAGATATCCAGAATTAAGAAGAAAATCAAGAATAAGGTCAATACATTCTTCTTTAGCAATAGAAAATAATCAACTATCATTATTTCAAGTTGAAGATGTTATAGATGGCAAGCCAGTAGTTGGAGAACAAAAAGATATACAAGAAGTAAAAAATGCCTATGAAGCCTATGAACAAATTGATAAAGTAAATCCATATTCTGTAGAAGATTTAAAGAAAATACATGGAATATTAACCTTTTTAGTTGAAAAAGATGCAGGTAAATTTAGGAATCATGGAGAATGTGTAAAAGATGGAGATATAGAAATATTTATGGCTCCACCACATAAACTTGTTCCTAATTTAATGGATAATTTATTTAATTGGATGAATACAGTAAAAGATACTATAAATCCTCTTATATTATCATCTATATTTCATTATGAATTTGTTTTTATACATCCTTTTTCAGATGGAAATGGAAGAACAGCAAGATTATGGCAAACTGCAATTTTATCTCATTGGGAAAAAGCTTTTACTTACTTACCTATTGAAAGTATGATAAAGAAAAATCAGGAAGGATATTATACTGCTATTCAAAATTGCAATAATGCTGGAGAATCAACTGAATTTATAGAATTTATGCTAAAAATGATTGATAATACAATAGATGAAATGAACAATTCAAAGGAAATGAAAGATAAATCTATGTTATTACTTTCAGAAAACGAAATAAAAGTAATAGAATGTATAAAAAAGAATGTTATTATTGGTGCAAAAGATATTATTAAACAAACAGATTTATCTGATAGTACAGTTAGAAGAATTTTAAGAAAACTTCTTCAAGATAAAAAAATTGAATCTACTGATAATAACGAAAAATCTCCAAATAAGAAATATAAATTGATAGAGTAATGACAGAGATATGACAGAGCTGAAAATATTACCCACCAAATAGGTGGGCAATAATTTTTGGTGGGCAAATCGTGGACAACAAGCAAATTTTATATAATATTTTCTTTTTTTATTATTTTTTTATTTCCTTTGAAAGTATCTATTTCATAGCCTCTTCTATAGCAACAGCTATTGCAACAGTTGCTCCTACCATTGGGTTATTTCCCATCCCAATTAATCCCATCATTTCAACATGTGCTGGAACTGATGATGAACCTGCAAATTGGGCATCTGAGTGCATCCTTCCCATTGTATCTGTCATACCATAAGATGCTGGTCCTGCTGCCATATTATCTGGATGAAGTGTTCTTCCTGTTCCTCCACCTGATGCTACTGAGAAATATTTCTTTCCTTGCTCTATTCTTTCTTTTTTATATGTACCTGCTACTGGATGTTGGAATCTAGTTGGATTTGTTGAGTTTCCTGTAATTGAAACATCTACATCTTCTAAGTGCATTATTGCTACACCTTCTCTAACATCATTTGCTCCATAGCATCTTACTTTTGCTCTTTCTCCATTTGAATAAGCTATTTCTTCTACTATATTTACTTTTCCTGTAAAGTAGTCAAAATCTGTCTTTACATAAGTAAATCCATTTATTCTTGAAATAACTTGTGCTGCATCTTTTCCAAGACCATTTAATATTACTCTTAAAGGTTCTTTTCTTACTTTATTTGCTGATTTTGCAATTCCTATTGCTCCTTCTGCTGCTGCAAAGCTTTCATGTCCTGCTAAAAATGCAAA
>CANQCW010000067.1 GCA_947591055.1 uncultured Clostridia bacterium
TGGAACTGCTTTGTAATTGCTGTTGCTTGATGAACTTGCCATTGTATTTCACCTCCCAAATATCTATTTAAAAAAGTATTAAAAATTAATCTAGTTATAAAACGTAAACTAATTTTAAATTTCTTTTTCAATATTTAGGATGCGCATTAATTTATTTTTTAATCTGGTAATTTATAGAATTTTTTAAAAAATTTCCCATTTTAAATTTTTATCATAAAATTATTTTTTTAATTCTTCTATAAACATTTCATTAAGCATTTTTGGATTTGCTTTTCCTTTTGTTTCCTTCATTGCTTGACCTACCAAAAATCCTAATACTCTATCTTTTCCTGCTTTATAGTCTAAAACTGATTCTTCATTTTCTTTTATAACTTTTAGCACTACTTCTTTTATTGCATTTTCGTCTGAAATTTGTACCCAGCCTTTTTCTTCTATAATTTGTTTTGGACTTCTTGGATTTGCAAATAATTCATCTAAAACCTTTTTTCCAATACTTGAACTTATAACTCCATCATCAATTAATTTTACTAATTCTGCTAAATTTTCTGCGCTAAATGGAATTTGATCTGGTTCTTGTTCTTTTTCATTTAAAATTCTAGCAATATCTGAATTTAGCCAATTGCATACTGCTTTATAATTTTTGCAAATTTCTCCTGCTTTTTCAAACATATCTGAATATGCTTTTGAACTTGTCAAGAAGTTTGCATCTTTTTCAGACAATCCTAATTTATTGATATATCTATCTTTTCTGCTTTCTGGCATTTCTGGTAGATTCTTTCTAATATTTTCAATATATTCATCTGATAGTCTAATTGCAACTAAATCTGGATCTGGGAAATATCTATAATCTTGTGCATCTTCTTTATCCCTCATTGAAAATGTTTTTCCTGATACATCATCCCATCTTAATGTTTCTTGCTCTACTTTTCCACCATTTTCAATAACTTCAACTTGGCGAGCTCTTTCATATTCTATTGCTCTAACAATACTTCTAAAAGAGTTCATATTTTTCATTTCTGTTCTTGTTCCAAACTCTGTATCACCTTTTTTTCTAACAGATACGTTTACATCTGCTCTATATGAACCTTCTTGCATTTTGCAGTCTGATACTTCGATATATTCCAAGATTGATTTTAATTTTTTCAAATAAGCATCTACTTCTTCTGAACTTCTCATATCTGGTTCTGAAACTATTTCTATAAGTGGTACTCCTGCTCTATTTAAGTCTACTAAACTTCCTTGTCCAAATTCATTATGATTTAATTTTCCAGCATCTTCTTCTATATGAATTCTTGTGATTCCTATTTTTTTATTTTCTCCATTTACATTTATCTCAATGAAACCTCCTTTACAAAGTGGCTTATCATATTGAGATATTTGATATGCTTTTGGTAAATCTGGATAAAAATAATTTTTTCTGTCATTTTTGCTATCTCTTTCAATTTCACAATTTGTTGAAATTCCAGCTTTTACTGCATACTCTACTACTTTTTCATTAAGTACAGGTAATGTTCCCGGCATTGCCATACATATTGGGCAAACTTGTGTATTTGGTTCTGCTCCAAATTTTGTAGGACATTTGCAAAATATTTTTGTTTTAGTAGACAACTCTGCGTGAACTTCTAGTCCTATGACAGTCTCATAATCTTCTATTGACATTTACTTTTATTCCTTTCTAGTTTATTATTAATAAATTTTCTATTTTTATTATTCTTTTTATTTTTAATTGCTTTAAATTTTTTAATTCTTATTTTTTTGAACTTTTTTATTTTTTAATTCTTAGTTTTTTGAATTTTTCTATTTTTTAAGTTCTGCTTTATATTTTTCTCTAAATTTTGTAGCTTGTTCATAAGTATAGCCTGCATTTAATATTGTTTCTTCATCAAAATGTTTTCCAATTAATTGCATACCTATTGGAAGTCCGTTTTTATCAACTCCACAAGGCATTGACAAACCTGGAAGTCCAGCTATATTTACAGAAACTGTACAAATATCTGACAAATACATTTCTAATGGATTGTCTGATTTTTCTCCTATTTTAAATGCTGTTGTTGGTGATGTTGGTGTTAATATTACGTCATAACTTTTAAAAATTTCATCAAATTTATTTTTTACTAATGTTCTAACTTTTTGAGCTTTTTTATAATATGCATCATAATATCCTGATGAAAGTACATAAGTTCCTAGTATAATTCTTCTTTTTACTTCATCTCCGAAGCCTTCACTTCTTGAATTTACATATATATCTTTTAAGTTAGTATAGTTTGGAGTTCTGTATCCATACCTAATTCCATCAAATCTACCTAAGTTTGAACTTGCCTCAGCACAAGCAATAATGTAATAAGCTGCAAGTGCATAGTTTGCTATATCTAATGATACTTCTTCTACTTTAGCACCTAATTCTTTATATTTTTCTATTGCTTTTTCTAAAGCATCTTTTACTTCTTCATTAATTCCTTCTCCAAAAAACTCTTTTGGAACAGCTATTTTCAAACCTTTTACATCGTTTTTTAAACATTTTGTATAATCTTTTTCTTCTACATTTGCTGAAGTTGAGTCTTTTTCATCATGACCTGCAATTACATTTAATAATATTGCTGTATCTTTTATGTCTTTTGTAAAAGTTCCTATTTGGTCAAGTGAAGATGCAAATGCTATAAGTCCAAATCTTGAAACTAATCCATAGGTTGGTTTTAATCCAACTACTCCACAAAATCCTGCTGGTTGACGAATACTTCCTCCTGTATCTGAACCTAAAGCCCAAGGAACCATATTACTTGCTACTGCTGCTGCTGAACCACCTGAAGATCCTCCCGGTACTCTATTCAAATCCCAAGGATTTTTTGTCTTTTTAAAATATGATGTTTCTGTTGAACTTCCCATAGCAAACTCGTCCATATTTGTTTTTCCTAATGTTATAAGATTTTCATTATTAATCTTTTCCATTACTGTTGCATTATATGGAGAAACAAAATTTTCTAGCATTTTTGATGCTGCTGTAGTTTTAACTCCTTTTTTGCAAATATTATCTTTTATACCTATTGGAATTCCAGCTAAATCTCCACTAATTTCTTTTTTATTAATTTTATCTTCTATTTCTTTTGACTGTTTGATTGCATCATCAGTTGTTAATGTTATAAAAGCTTGAACATCCTTTTCTTTTTCATTTATTCTATCGACATAAGCTTTTGTTATTTCTGTTACTGTAAGCTCTTTATTTTTCAACTTTTCTTGCAATTCATGCACAGTTAATTCCGTTATATCCATTTTGCATCCTCCCTGCATAATAATTTTTATTTAACTACTGTACTACTTTTGGAACACGAATCATATTTTCTTGTTCCTCTGGGAAATTTTTAATCATTTGGTCTATGTTGTCAAATTCTTCTATTTCATCTTTTCTGAAAACATTAGAAGAATTTCTTTCACCTATAGTCTCTTTTAATTCATCTACATTTGCATTATTTACAATGTTGGAAAAGTTTAATATATCTTGCAAATTAAGTAAATATTTGTCTATTTCATCATCTTTAATCTTTAATCTTGCTAAGTTAGCAATATGCAATAATTCTTCCTTCTCTACTTTCATAATTACCTCTCGCATAATGAATAGTATTACGCGAATCTCCTTTCTTTACATTGCTATTATATAATCATTTTACTATAAAATCAATTATTTTTTATACTTATATGAACTTCTTCTAATTGTTCTTTTGTTACATCTCCTGGAGCATTCATCATTAAATCTTGTGCTTTTGAATTCATAGGAAAAGCTATAATATCTCTTATGCAATCTTCCCCTGTAAGTAGCATTATCATTCTATCTATACCAGGTGCTATTCCTGCATGAGGTGGAGCTCCGTATTGGAAAGCTTCATATAATGCTCCAAATTTGTTTTTGATGTCTTCTTCTGTGTAACCCAAATTTGCAAAAACTTTTTTCATTATTTCTATATCGTGATTTCTAACAGCACCAGAAGATAATTCTATTCCGTTGCACACAATATCATATTGATATGCTAATATATCAAGCTTATTTTGATTTTCTAAGGCTTTTATTCCACCTTGTGGCATAGAAAATGGGTTATGGCAAAATCCTAATTCTCCATTATCTTTAATCTCATATAAAGGAAAATCAACTATCCAGCAAAATTCAAATTTGTTTTCATCAATTAATCCTAATCTTTTTCCTGCCTCTTCTCTTATTAGACCTGCAAGCTCTTCAACTCTTCCAGAGTGTTCAGCAATAAAGAAAATAGCATCTCCTTTTTCTGTATTAGTTCTTTCTAACATTTCAGCCTTTTCTTTTTCAGGAATTAGTTTAGCAATAGGCCCTTGCAAACTTCCATCATCCATAACTCTAAGCCATGCAAGCCCCTTAGCTTTGCAATCTTTAATTGCAAAATCAGTCATATCTTCAAAAAATGTTCTAGGCATACTTTTTACATCTTTTACAGTAATTGTTCTTACAATTTTTCCGTTAAATACTTTAATATCAAGATTTTTGAAAATATCTGTTACATCTTCTATAATAAGTGGGTTTCTCAAATCAGGCTTGTCTGTGCCGTATTTTAACATTGCCTCTTTGTATGTTATTCTTGGAAAAGGTTTTGCAGAAATTTCTTTGTCTGAAAAATTTTTAAATGTATCATACATAACATTTTCCATTACCTCAAATACATCTTCTTGAGTTGCAAAAGACATTTCCATATCAAGTTGATAAAATTCACCTGGACTTCTGTCAGCTCTAGCATCTTCATCTCTAAAACAAGGAGCTATTTGAAAATATTTATCTACTCCTGCAACCATAAGTAATTGTTTAAATTGTTGTGGTGCTTGTGGTAAAGCATAAAATTTACCGGGATTTAATCTACTTGGTACAAGATAATCTCTAGCTCCTTCTGGTGAAGAACTTGTAAGTATTGGAGTTTGTACTTCTAAAAATCCTAAATTTATCATTTTATTTCTAAGATATTGTATAATCTTTGCTCTAAACTTGATATTTTCCAATACTTTTTTGTTTCTTAAATCTAAATATCTATATTTTAATCTTACATCCTCTCTAGTCTTTTTGCTCTCTGCTATTTCAAAAGGTAGCATTTTAGTTCTTTTTCCTAAAATCTCTATTTTCTCAGCTTTAAGCTCTACAAGACCAGTTTCTATTTTCTCATTAATTGTTTCTTCATCTCTTTTTCTAATTGTTCCAGATATTGATACTGTAGATTCAATTGGAATTCTAGTTGCAAATTCAACAAGTTCTGGATTATCTCTTACAACAACTTGAGTAATACCATATTCATCTCTTAAGTCAATAAATAAAACTCCTCCTAAATCACGTATTGTATCAACCCATCCTGCAAGTTTTGCTTCCTTTCCAACATCATCAAGTCTAATTTCTGAACAAAGATAATCTCTGTATTCCTTCATATAAAAATCCCTCCATTTCTAATGTTTTCTACATTTTTTAATGTGAGACGACAATTTTTTTATACAAAAAAAGCTTTCGTCTCTGTAATAATTACAGGGACGAAAGCCATACTTCCGCGGTACCACCCTATTTGAAAATAGAAATCTATAAAATTTTATTTTCCTCTTTTTTCCATACGCTCCAATGTGTTTCACAAATTGAACTACTTAAAATGCTCTCAGCCAGTGGCATTTTTTCTCTTTCAATAGTTTTATCAATCGCTTTCATCTTCATTGCGTAAACTTTTTTTATTTTCGTATTATACAACACATAAAAATACTTGTCAAGATTTATTTAATTTTTTTAATCACTTCATTGTATATCTCTTCTGATATATCTTCTCTTGTTCTTAAATTACCATCTTTTATGCAATT
>CANQCW010000068.1 GCA_947591055.1 uncultured Clostridia bacterium
CAAAGAAATATAATGAAAAAGATGCAGAATATTATTTTTATGTAGTAGTAGATGAAGAAGTATATAAAGTAGGAGCAAATGGAGCAGAATATATAGGAAGAAAATCAAGTGAAGAAATAGAAATACAAGAAGGAGAAATAAAATTTGAATATTCAAAGAGTGAGTTAACAAATGAAAATGTAAAGGTAACAATAATAAATAAAACAAATATAGAAGGAGCAACATTATTATATAAAACAACAGGAGAAAAAGATGGAAGTGAAGGATGGAAGGAATATAATGGAGAAATAGAGATAGAAAAGAATTGTAGTATATTTGCAAAAGTATCAGGAATAACAGGAGAGATAAAAACAGCAACAGGAAATGTAGAAAATATAGATAAATTAGCACCAAAAGAATTTAGCCCAGAAAGTAAAGTAACAACAACTAATAGTATAACAGTAACAGCAAATACAGATGACCAAGAAAAAACAGAAGATTATGCAGAAAGTGGAATAGCAGGATACAGCTTTAAAATAGATGAAGAAGACTGGACTGCGTACCAAAAAGAAGGTGAATACACATTTGAAAAATTAATTCAAGGAACAGAACATACAATAAAAGTAAAAGCAAAAGACGTAGCAGGAAATGAAACAAATGCATCATCAGATATAACAGCAATAACGGATACTATGATATCAGCAAAAGAAGAAGGAAATATAACATTTGAAGGTTTACCACAAGATTGGACCAATAAAAATGTAACAGTAACAGCCAAAACAACCTCAAGTTATAAAATACAAACAAGTACAGATAAAACTAATTGGGAAGATAAAGCAAGTCAAGAATTAGAGAAAAATGGAAAAGTGTATGCAAGATTAGTAGATAGTACAGGACAATATGCAGAAGGAGAATCATGGGCAACAGCAGAAGTAACAAGAATAGATAAATTAGCTCCAAATGAGTTAAATCCAGAAAGTAAAGTAACAACTAATAGTATAACAGTAACAGCAAATACAGATGACCACGAAAAAACAGAAGATTATGCAAAAAGTGGATTAGTAGGATATAGCTTTAAAATAGATAAAGAAGACTGGACTGCATATCAAAAAGAAGGTGAATACACATTTGAAAAATTGACTCAAGGAACAGAGCATACAATAAAAGTAAAGGCAAAAGATGAAGCAGGAAATGAAACAAGTGAATTACTAGAAATGAAATTAAGTACACAGGATATGGTAGGAGCTGAAGATGGAAATTTAACATTAAAATATTCAGAAACAACATGGACAAATAAAGATGTAATAGTAACAGCAGAAAATAAAACAAATTATTATGTAGAAATGAGTACAGATAAACAAAATTGGAAAAGAGAGACTTCACATACAATGAAAAGTAATGGAAACATATATGCAAGATTAGTTGATGCAACAAACCAATATAAAGAAAATTCTTATGCAACGGGAGAAGTAACAATAATAGATAAAGAAAATCCAAATGTACCAACAGTAACATTAAATCTAGCAAGCAATAATGGTAATTATACAAGTAATACATGGACAAATCAAAATGTCAAAGTAACATTTTCAGCAACAGATAATGGAGATAGTGGAATAGCAAGTTATGAATATTCTACAAATAAAAATAATCCAACAGCCAAAACATCACCATTTACAGTAAGCACGGACGGAACAACCAATATATACATAAGGGCAATAGATAGAGCAAAGAACAAAAGTGAGTGGTCAGAATTAAAAGTAGTAAAAAGAGATGCAACAGCACCAACAGTAAATTTCCAAGGAACAGCAAATGGAGCAACAAATGTATCATTAAGTATATCAGTTTCTGAAAAGCAGAGTAAACTTTATTATGCTTGGACTAATAGTGATAGTTTACCAGGAAGTTGGAGTGAAGGTACTAATGGAACATATAGTGAAAATAGAAGTATTACAACGGCTGGAAAATATTATTTCTGGGTAAAGGACGAGGCTAATAATGTAGTCAAATCAATTGCTGATGTAACTAAATCACATACTCATAGTACTTCTTGTTATGTCCAAAAGGAAGGAATATACAGATTTAGTCATACAGTTGAACATGGGACTGGACAAGGATTAACTATGGCATATGCGTACTGTGATCTTTGTGGAACAACTGGTACGTGGACATATGAATATCCGCAGTACAGTAAAGATGGTAAGCATCATTGTTATAAAACAGTTCTAGATTGTGGACTAAATGAAAATTTTGGACTAAATACTACAACGGAAAAAGTGAATTAGTGAACCTAAAACAAATGAAAAAAATTTATTTAATCTAAAAACTTAATAAAAATTCTATATGTAAAAAATATAGCATAACGTATGGTAAAAATCAAGAAAATAGAAATTAAAAATATACAATAAATTAATAAAAAATGAAAAGCAAAAATCTTATAAAAAGCTTGAGTAAAGCAGATTATAAGATTTTTTACTTTTTTATTAAGTTTTTAGATTAATAAAAATTACATAATGTGAAGGAAAAGGAGTAAAACAAATGAAATATGAGGAAATACAAGAAAAAGCAAGTATTAATTTACAATTGCAAAATAACAAAAAAGCACAAAAATTAAATGAGCAAGGTATAACATTAATAGCCTTAGTAGTAACAATAATATTGTTATTAATACTAGCTGGAGTAACAATATCACAAATAGCAGGAAGTAATGGATTATTTCAAAGAGCAAGACAAGCAGTAGAAAAATATAAAAATGCAGCAGAAGAAGAACAAATCCAAATAGGTATGTTAGAGCAATATGTAAGTGATTTTTCAGTAGTAGTAGGAGATGAAGGAGAAGAAAAGGCATCAGTAACGATAAAAACATTTACAGTAGAAGGAAATCCAAAGGAACAAACAATAAAGGTAAACTTAACAATAGAAGGCGAAGCAAGTAAAATAGAATATAGTATAGATAACGGAAAAAAGTGGATTCCAGATGAAGAAATAGAAGAAGATAAAACAGAATATGAGCATATTTTTGAAGAACTAGCATTAGGAAAGAGCTATTATGTAAGGGTAAAAGTATATGATGAAGAAGAAAAATATGTAGAAGCAATAAGTGATATAGTAACACTAAGTAATTCTATAACAGCTGAAGAAAAAGATGTATTAAAAGATAAAACATATTTAGCAGAAGATGGTTCAATAAAGACAGGAACAATGCCAAATAACGGAGAAATAAGCGGAGAATTAAGTGCAAGTGGAGAAAAGGTTATACTAGCAGGATATACAAGCGGAGGAAAAATAACAGCAAAAGATTTAGCAAGTCAAACACAAGCAACAGCAACAGCAGAACAAATATTATCTGGAAAAACAGCATGGGTAAAAGGCACATTATTAACAGGAACAATGCAAGATAAAACCAGTGAAGTAAATGATTTAAAAAATCAATTAGAAGAAGCAAAAGAAGAATTAAAAAAAGCAGAAGAAGATTTAGCTAATAAACAACAAGAAACAAAAGACTTAAAAAAGGTAATTAAAATAGGAGAAGATTTAAGCTCTTTGTTACCGCAAACTATTCAAATAAATAATATAAATGGATATAAAACATTTTCAGCAGATAACTTTTTTATAGTTATGAAAAAGATGGAGTGGGAAAAAACAAGTGGTCCTATGGGAGACGGAATTCCAGTAAGCATAAATTACGATGCCGAAAATGGGACTTTGACTATAGGGGGATTGAGAACTGATTTTTCTTTAGGTAGTGCAACTTCGCATGGAATTAGCTGGATTACTTATGATGTCTACTATATAGAATAAAATATAAAATAAAAGTGGTAAAGTTAAGTGAATTTACCACTTTTTATAATTTATATTTTAATCTTATTTAGTTATAATTTTCTTGACATATATTTTTTTTATCAATATAATATCTCTATAAAAAAATAGGAGATTAGTATGCTAAAACCAAAAGCACAATTTGATAAAGTAACGGATATTACTGCAAAATTCTTAAAACAAAATGACATAAATGCAGTAATATTAGACGTAGATAACACATTAATTGATTTAGATAGAAAACCATTAGAAAATATAGAAAAATGGGTAGATTCATTGAAATCTGAGGATATAAAAATTTGTATTTCATCTAATAGCATTAAAAAGAAAAAAATCACTAAAATAGCCAGTATACTAGATGTACCATTTATTTACTTTTCAACAAAGCCATTAAAAAGAGGATTAAAAAAAGCTAAAAAAATCTTACAAGAAAAAAATGAAAATATTGCAGAAATAGGAGACCAACTTTTTACTGATGTTTTAGGTGCAAATAGGATGAAAATGTTTTCTATATTGACTAAACCAATATCAGAAGAAAAAACAAAGTTAGGTGCTTTAAAAAGAAGAATAGAACAAATTTATTTGAAAAAAATATCTAAATAAAATTTAATACATACCGAAGGAAAGGAACGAAATTTAAAATGTATATAAACGATATTCATATATTATATTATTTTTTTATTGGATTACTTGGACTTGCAGTAGGTCAAGTAATGAATTGGGCTAATGTAAGATTAGAAAATCATGAAAAAGTTTTTTGCAAAGAATTTTTTACTACATATATACCACATATGAAGGTAAACTTTTTTCTTATAATTCCAATAGCTATAATCTACATAGCTTTATTATATTTGTATGGTTTTCAAATGAAATTACTTGAATATTTAATTTTAACACCATTAATAATATCTGCTTTAGTAGTTGATTATAGAAAACAAATTATACCAAATAGACTAACTCTAACAATTTTTGAAATAGGTATAATATTTACATTTATATCTGGATTATCTGATATTAATGTATTTTTAGACAGAATTTTAGGTATGATTGCTGGTGGAGGAATATTCTTAATTATTACTTTAATTGGAGGTCTTATTGCAGGAAAAGAAGCAATGGGATTTGGAGATGTAAAGCTAATGGGTGCATTAGGAATTACCTTTGGCCTATCAAATACTATTATGATTGCTGTTGTATCATTTTTACTTGGAGCAATAATAAGCGTAATTTTACTTGCAACTAAAAAGAAAAAATCTGATGAATATATTCCTTTTGGACCATTTATTGTTTTAGCAGCATTTTTAATTATGTTTGTACCACATTATATTATGCTATTGGTTTTATTGAAAATATTTACACTTGGAACTTTTAAAGTTTAAAATATTATAAAGGAATTAATTTAATGAATAATAAAATTAAAGTTTTAAGAGAAAATATGAGATTGCAAAGATTAGACGGGATGATAATTACTAATACTTCTAACATAAGTTACATATTAGGAATAAAAGCTGAAGGTACATTGATTATTACTGATAAAGAAAATGTATTTTTAACAGATGCAAGATATATAGAAGAAGTAAAAAATACAGTAACAATTGATGATGAAATTATTGTAACTGATTTAGCTAATATTTCAGAAAGTGATTATTTAGGCTTTTTTGTAAATTGCAATAAAGTAGGAATTGAAGAAAATGATATAACATATGCTAAATATCAAAATTTTATTAGGTTGTTTAGATTAAAAGATGCAGTTGAAACAGGAAACTTAATTGAAAAGCAAAGAATAATAAAAGATGATGAAGAAATATTAAATATACGCAAAGCTTGTGAAATAACAGATAATTGTTTTAAACATTTACTTAATTTTATAAAAATTGGGATGACTGAACAACAGATAGCATTAGAAATTGAAAAGTTTTTTATAGAAAATGGAGCAGATGGTTTAGCATTTGATACAATAGTTGCAAGTGGAGAAAATTCATCAAAACCAC
>CANQCW010000069.1 GCA_947591055.1 uncultured Clostridia bacterium
GCTTCTATTATTTCCATTTCTAACCTAATTTCTTCTTCTTGCTCTTTTGTAATATTAAGTTCTTTTTCAAACTCTTCCCATTTAATAGATTTTTCCTTCATTTTATCTCTCCTCTATATATCTTATGATAACATATTTATTATCACGTGTCAATATTCCCTTTTACTTCTTTTTTATCTAAACCGTTATTTTATCCTTTATATTACTAAATTTGCTTTCTCCTATTCCTGATACATTTTTTAAATCTTCTATTGTTTTAAATTTTCCATTTTGCTCTCTATATTCTATTATTTTACTTGCTATACTTTCACCAATTCCCGGCAATGTCTGCAATTTTTCTACATTTGCTGTATTTATATTTATCATAACTTGTTTTTCTTCTTCTTTTTCTTGAGATGCTGATGACATCACTATTCCTTCTCCCGGTCCGTCTATTATATATTCTATTTTTTCTTCTTCTTTACTAATTTTTGATGTTTCACTAATACTTGGTATATATATTTGAACTCCATCTTCTATTACGTATGCTAAATTTACTTTTGTTAAATCTGCTTCTTCTGTTTTTCCTCCTGCCATATTTATTGCATCTATTATTCTTGAGCCTTCTTCTAATGTTACTACTCCCGGAGAGTTTACTTCCCCTATTACATGGACTGTAACAGTTTTTTTATTTTCTTTTATTCCAATTTTACTTTCTTTAGCTTCTATTTCATTTGTTTCTTCACTAATGTTCGTAAAATTTTCTTGATTATTTTCTATTATTAATTCTTCATCTTCTACATAGAATATTTTATACAAAAATAACAATACTATTATTGCTAATATGAAACCTACTATTAGCACTATTATCTTTTGTTTATTATTTAATTGTTTTATTTTTTTTGATAAATTTTCTAACATCTTCATCCTTTCTACAAATGTTTTTCAATTGTTTAATATAATTTTTTATCACTTACAATAAAATAAATACTTGATTTATTTTTTATATATTGCTATTATTTAAGAATATAAAATTTTAAGGAGTTATAATTTGAAAACATTTTACAATTTAATATATAAATTTTTAATTGCATTTTTAATTTTTTCTTTTGTTTTTGGTATACAAACTAATTATGCTTCTTCTCTTCCAGAAGAGTTAAATGAAAATGACACTGATTTGGAACTTTATGCTGAAGGGTGCATCCTTTTAAATGCAGATAATAAAAAAGTTCTTTATAATAAAAATGGTACTGAAAAGCTTTATCCTGCCAGCACTACAAAGATAATTACTGGTCTTTTAGTTTTAGATAATTGCAATCTTACTGATATGGTTAATGTTAGTTATTTTGCTGTAAACAGTGTTCCTGCAACTTATACTACTATTAATCTTACTCCTGGAGAGTCTTTAAGTGTAAAAGACCTTCTTTATGTACTAATGATTGCTTCTGCTAATGATGCTGCTTTTGTTTTAGCTGAATATATTGCAAACAAGGGAAATAACTACTTATTAGATTCTTCTAATGATGCAAAAACAAAATTTGATGATAGTATAAAAATTTTTTCTGATATGATGAACAAAAAGGCTAGAGAGATTGGTTGTACTAATACTAATTTTGTAAATCCTAATGGTATTCATAATGAAAATCATTATTCTACTGCTTATGATATGGCTTTAATTGGATGTTATGCTTACAAAAATGATATGCTTATGTCTATTGCAAAGCAAATGTCTTATTCTTTACCTAACACAGAATTTTACACTGGTGAAATTCGCAAATGCAGGTCTACTAATTCTCTACTTTACGAAAATGGTGAGTATTATTTTCCTTATGCTAATGGTCTTAAAACTGGTTATACTGATCCTGCTGGTTATTGCATTGTTGCAAGTTGCAAAAAAGATGAGCTTAATTTAATTGTAGTTATTCTTAATTCTAAAGTTGCAAGCTACACTCAAACCAACGAAAATAAATATACTTCAAGGGAAGCTGATTGCATTAGATTATTTAATTATGGATTTAATTGTTATGAATACAAGAATTTAATTTCTTCTGAAAGTATTGCTACTTCTACTACTATTATAAATGGAAATAAAAATTCTAGGCATTTAGATTTAATTGTTAAAGATGATATTACTGCTCTTGTTCCAAAAGATGAAATGCTAGATATTACTCCTAAAATTACTATTTATAAATTTCTAGCTCCAATTGCTGAAGGTGAAGTTATAGGCAGAATAACTTATAATTATAATGGTCAAACTTATTTTTCAGATCTTATAGCTTCTCATGATGTTACTTCTAGCAGTTATGCAAATTTTATAATAGCTTTATTTATTATATTTTTAGTACTATTGATTTTAGTGATAATTGTTAGTAAGAGAAATAAAAAATCTAAATAAGTGTATAAAAAATAGTGGTGGTTATTTTATTTAAAAATAGCCCCCACTATTTATATTATTCATTTTTTAATAATCTTGTCCTATTATTATAGTAAAATCAACTCCATTTGAGTCTTCTCCATTTTGTATTTGTCCAGTTCCAAGTAGTGATTTTATTGCACTTTTAATTTCACTTGTATTTCCTCGTCTATCTATAATTAATGTTGTCCTTGTTGCATTTGTTTGTCCTTTTTTTGATATTTTATATCCTTGATTTTGCAATTGCGTTACTGCTGATGTTAATTTACTTGATGTTCCTGTTCCATTTAAAACTTCTATTGTAATTTGTGAATTAGGTTTTGTAGTTGTTATTTCTCCTATTGTTGTATTTCCTATTACATTTTCATTTTCGTTACTTTCTTCTGGTTGTTTTAAAAATAATTCATTTACTACTTCCTTAGATTTTACTGAATCTGCTAAGAAGAAAGATAATTGATTACAATATTGTGCTGTTCCAGGTAGTTGAGCTGTTACTAAACTTTCTGTATTAAAATCTAATAATGCTGGTATATATTTTTTTATCAAATCCCATGATAAATTAGTTTCTACCTCTTCTATTGCTATTTTTATTAAGTCATTTATTTTCGTTAAATTGCTTGGTTTCATTGTTTGGCTTAATACTGCTTTTATAAATTCCCTTTGTGTTTTCATCCTACCTAAGTCATTATCGCCATATTCTGTTGAATATGATGTTCCATTATTGTTATGTCTAAATCTTACTACCCACTCTGCTTGTTTACCATTTAATAATTGATATCCTGCTTTTAAGTGTATATATAAGTCTTGTGTATTATCATCATAATCCATATCTATTGGTACATCAAAATATACTCCGCCTATTGCATCTACTAAATCTCTTAATGCTTTTGTATCAACAGTTAAATAATATTTTATATTAAGTCCTGTTAGTTTATTTACTGCATCTACTGTTGATTGAGGATTTAGTTGATACTTACTATTTATTTTATCCCATGTTGTTGCTGTGTCTTTATTTTTTCCTACAAAAGTATCTCTTGGAATTGACAACATAGATGCTGTTTGAAGTTTTGGACTGTATTTTACTACCATAATTGTATCTGTCATATTTAAGCTCTTACCTAAGCATAAAACATATATATCATCTAATGTTTCTATTTCACTTCTGCTACTTCCTACAATAGTTGTAACAATTCCTTGTACTCCTCCACCATTTTGTACAACTCTTATTGCAAAATATATGAAAAATGCAATAATTACCATTAGCAAAAACAAGAAGAATTTTTTTATAAATCTATTTTTTTTCTTTTTCATTTTTTTACTTTTTTTATTTGAGTTTTTCGTAGAATTTGAATTTACTTTTTTTTCCAATTTTTTGTTCTCCCATCATCTTTGGTCAATAGTATAACAAATTCCATTTTTAATTTCAATGTTTTTATAAAAGTTATTTTTAATTTTTAAATTTTACCTTCATAAGTACATTATTGTTATACATTGTCTTTCCTACATAAGAATCATTTATTTGCTCTAATACTTTTGTATTTTCAAGCATAGGTGATATTGTTGATATTATTGCAAATGCAAAATATACAAGTATTATTCCTTCAACTGCCCCTACTATTGCTCCTCCTAAATGATCTATTTGTTTTAAAATTGGTAATTTGGTTATTATTTTTGATATCACTTTTACTAATAAAAGAGCTATTCTAACTACAATAAATATTATTACAAACGATATTATATTGATTATTTCTTTTGAAAGTTCTGTTGATACATTCTCTATTGCTTCATCTTTTGTCTGATTTGCATTTTGTGCTTGATTATTTATATAATTTTTCATTGCTTCTGGTAATATTGAATCTTCACCAATTTGGAATTCTTCTTCACTCATTGGTATATTTTGTTTTATAACTTGCTTTACATTTTCACCTACAGGTGTTTTTTCATATAAATAATTTGATACTGGTTTATATAACATTAATGCAACTACTAGTGCTATAATCAAAGAGAAAAAGTTTACTAAACAAACTGTTAGCCCTTTATGTCTTCCAAGTATTATTGAAAGAATTACAATTACTAATATAATTAAATCTACTATCATTTTTATTCTCTAATCCAATTAAAAATTAGATTATTACTCCTTTATTTATTTTAGAAACTTATAACTTCAATTTTATTTTTATAAATTATTGCAGCGACATTATCCCCTAATTTTATATCTCTAATGTTTTGAATTGATGTAAACTTCTTTACTAGCCAACCGCTTGTATTAATAAATTCTACTTCATTTCCTAAATTTATTGCAATAATATTGTTTTTACAATATAAATTTTTTATAGCACTTTTTACAATGTATGTATGGTCTTTTTTACTTTCAATATTTGTAATTTTTAGTTCATATTCTGAGTTAAGAAGTGTACTTGTTTCCGCTTCTTTGACTATACAGAAGTTTCCGTCTAAGTTTATATCTGCAAAGGTTATATTTTTATCTATATTTAAAACTTCTTCATCATTTCCTTTTGAAAAGATATGAATACTATTATCACAATATGCCATTACTTTATCATTTTTATATTTTATTTTTAATGCTAAAGTATCTGAGTTAGTTGTATATGTATATATTATTGAATTTCTTGGCTCTGTTTTTGCTTTTTCTATAGAAATGGTTTTTACATTTGATTCTATAACCGCTCCTGAAGTATTTATTTCAACAAAGCTAAGATATTTGTTATCATCTGATATTGCTACATCTGTTGCAAGTGTAGTTGATAAATATGTTTTAAAATCTTCATTACCATTTATATTATACATTACTATTATTGATTTATAAGTAGTTCCGGTAAGTACGACACCAACTGCTCCGTTTTTATTTACAGTTATTTGTGAAATATCTCCTTCCATTTCTTTATGCCATGCTAACGTATCATTATATAGTAAGTACAAATCTTTGCTTCCTTTATCTCCTACAAGCAAATATTTATCATTTGAGTAAAATATAGGTGAATTCATTACAGCATCTATTGTATTTGTAGCATTTGCATTACTATTATATATTGTTAATTTACCATTACCTGCAGTAATTACATAGTTGCTATATGCATATATTGAGATATTATCACTTTCTTCTATTTCTATTGATGGTAAATTTTCTTCTCCTATATCTTTACCTAAAATATATTTGTTCATCCATAGTCTTACTTGACTGTTACCCAAATATACTCCAAAAATGACCAATAGCATTAACAATATGATACTAACTAATATTATAAAAATTTTCTTGTTAATTAACATTTTATTTTTACGCTTTTTTTTCATATTTTATTACCTTTGCTTTT
>CANQCW010000070.1 GCA_947591055.1 uncultured Clostridia bacterium
ATTTATTATTTAATTTTTGTTTTAGGGATTTTACTTAATCTTCTTAAATATTTAGATTTTTAAAATTTAAAAATTTTTGGATAAAAAATTAAGAATTTAATTTATTTAGATAAAATTTTAGAATTACTAATTCTTGAAATATTATAAATGCCAAATTTTGTTATGTCAAGAAAAATCGTATGACATTATTCAACAAAATTCGACATTTATAATCATTTATAAAATATAAATTGTAATTATTGAATAAATTAAAAAAATATATAATTTACATTATTTTAAATAAACATATGTATTGTAGGTATATCCTGAACTGGAACTTTCAGCTTGAATAGTATCACCTTTCTTGAAATTAGTACTGATTCTTTGATTACTATTTATTGACGCTTTAATCACTCCATTAATTAAAATTCTACACCAACAAGGTCCTGTGTCATTTTTTTCGCCGCGAGAACAATTCGAAAAAACAATACCATCATATTCTGCAGTTATAGGCCCTAATCCAATGAAGAATCCCGCGCCCGCAATAAAGCTAGATGCATCTATATTGCTACTTAATGTTTTAATTTTACTTTTAGTACTATAGTATCCAGCTTCTGGTATAGTTATTAGTGTATAATCTCCATCAGTTGTTACTGAATTTGCCGTAACTGTTGAGTTACTTTTATCTGGCATATTTCCTGTTACTTGACCTCCATTTACCCATGCTTTTTTAGTATTTAATATTTGCGCTGCTGTTGCATCTCCTGGTGTTTGTTCTCTTAATGTCTTTACTGTTATTGTTCCTCCACTTGTGTATCCTGCTGGTATAACCTTTTCTCCACCTGCGCTCAATGTTTCATTTATTTCCCCGTTATTTGCCATTTTTCCTGTTATCAATGTACCATCTACCCATGCTTTCTTTCCAGATAATATTTCTTCTGCTTTTGCATCTCCTGGTGTTTGATTTGATAACTCACTTACTGTTACTGTTCCTTTTCCATCATGATATCCTTCTGGTATTTCATAACTTTCTCCTGCATTTAATGTTTTATTTACTGCTCCATTATTTGGCATGGTTCCTGTCTTTATTGAACCATCTTCTGCTAAATATGTTTTATCTCTTAATACATCTTTTTCTTCCGCTGTTATAGAATTACTTAGTGTTACTATATCACTTATTGCTTCTACATATTTTCCATCTGTATCATATACTTTTACTCTTACTATATAGCTCTTTCCTAATGCTAATTCTTCAAATGTATGCTCATATTCTGTTTTTCCTTTCTCCTCTGTTATCCACTCTTTTCCGTTATCTATGCTATATTCTATTTTACTTGCTTGTCCTTCTATTGTTAAGTTTACTGTTATTGTTTGCTCCTTTGGATTTCCTTCTACTGTAAATGTTTCTATCGTTATTGATGCTTTATTCTCTCCTTCATCTCCTCCTACTACTGAAAAATCCGTTACATATTGCTCTAACATACCTATTTGGATTTGTTCTTCTTCTGCTGCATTTTTATATTTTTCTACTGCTTGTCTGGCTCTTTGGAACAATCCATTACTTCCTGCTATTTGTGATATTGTTACTCCTGCTAATATCAATAACAATATTATTGTTACTACCAAGGCTATTAATGTTATACCTTGCTCTTTTAAGTTTCGTTTCTTTTTATTTTTTCCTTGTATTTTCTTATCCTTCATTTGTTTTATTCCTCCGTTTTATATTATGTTATTTTTATTAATGTAAAAACTTAATAAAAAAGTAAAAAATCTTATAATTAGCTCTGCACAAGCTTTTTATAAGATTTTTACTTTTCATTTTTTATTAAATTGTTACAAATTTTTAATTTTAATTTAATTGAATTATTCCTCATATTATGCTATTTTTTTAATATAACAATTTTTATTAAGTTTTTACCTTAATAAAATTTTTCTCACAATATTATTATTGTTAATCATTTTTTTATAAAAAAAGAATATTAGATTTTATATATTTTCTAATATTCTTTTATTTATATAGTTATTATTTTACGCTATTTCTTCATTATTTACCTTTTTTGTAGTTTTCTTTTTCTTCTTTTCTTGTTTATTTTCGTCAATAACTATTTCTGGCTTTTTATTTTCTAATACTGTTTCTTTATTTATTATACATTTTGTGATTTTTGGATTAGATGGAATTTCATACATTACATCTCTCATAGTTTCTTCCATTATTGAGCGAAGTCCTCTGGCTCCTGTTTTTCTTTCTATTGCTTTATCTACTATTGCTTCTAATGCATCTTCATTAAATTCTAAATCTACTCCATCTATATCAAATAATTTTTTATATTGTTTTACTAATGCATTTTTTGGTTTTGTCATTATTTCTACTAATGCTTTTTTGTCTAATTCTCTTAATGTTGCAATTATTGGTAATCTTCCTATAAATTCTGGAATTAATCCAAACTTAAGCAAGTCTTGTGGTAATAATTGTTCAAATATTCTATATTTATCTATTTCCTTTGATGTTTGAATATTTGCACCAAAACCAATTTCTTTTTTTCCTACTCTATCACCTATTATTTTTTCTAATCCTTCAAATGCTCCTCCACATATAAATAATATATTAGATGTATTTATTTGTATAAATTCTTGATGTGGATGTTTTCTTCCTCCTTGAGGTGGTACTGATGCAACTGTTCCTTCTATTATTTTAAGCAATGCTTGTTGAACTCCTTCTCCACTTACATCTCTAGTAATTGATGGATTTTCAGATTTTCTTGAAATCTTATCTATTTCATCAATATAAACTATTCCTTTTTCTGCTTTTTCTACATTATAGTCTGCTGCTTGTATAAGTTTTAAAAGAATATTTTCAACATCTTCTCCAACATATCCCGCTTCAGTCAATGTTGTTGCATCTGCTATTGCAAATGGTACTTTTAATATTCTTGCTAAAGTTTGGGCTAAATATGTTTTTCCACATCCTGTTGGTCCTAAAAGCAAAACATTACTTTTTTGAATTTCTACGTCATTATCAATATCATCATTTTCTATTCTTTTATAATGATTATATACTGCTACTGACAATGTTTTTTTAGCTTCATCTTGACCTATAACATATTCATCTAGCACATTTTTTATTTCTTGAGGAGTAGGAAGTTTTGAGTTTTCGGCTAATGTATATGTTTCTTCTTCCTCATCATATTGGTCTGTTTCTAATATGTTTTCACATACTTTTATACACTCATCACAGATAAAAACTCCCATTGGTCCTGCAATTATTTTCTTTACAGTATCCTGTGTTTTTCCACAAAATGAACATCTAATTTTTCTTTCATTTTTAGCCATTACAAATCTCCTTTATTGTAAAAACATTTTATTTTCTCTTGTCCATTATACCATCAATTAATCCATATTCTAAAGCTTCTTCTGCTGTTAAATAATGATCTCTTTCTGTGTCTTTTTCTACTTGTTCTATTGGTTTGCCTGTTGTTTGACTAATTATTTTATTAATTCTTTCTCTTGTTTTTAACATTTGGTCAGCTTGAATTTTTATTTCAGTTGTTTGGCCTGATATTCCTCCACCTTGGCCACTAATTAATGGTTGATGTATTAATATTTCTGCATTTGGAGTAGCAAATCTTCTTCCTTTTGTTCCTGATGTTAAAAGAAGTGCTCCCATACTTGCAGCCATGCCTATACATATTGTTGTTACTGGGCATTTTATATAATTCATTGTATCTATTATTCCTAGTCCATCTGTAACAGATCCTCCTGGAGAGTTTATATATAAAGATATTTCTTTATCTGGGTCTTCTGATTCTAAAAATAATAATTGTGCTACAACTAAACTTGCAGATGTTGGATTTACATCTTCACTTAAAAATATTATTCTATCTTTTAAAAGTCTAGAAAATATATCAAAAGATCTTTCTCCTCTTGAAGTTTGTTCAATTACATAAGGTACTAAACTATCATCTAATTCTTTCATATTATCATCCTTTCTTATTATATTGTTTGATTATAAAATTTTTGCAAGTCTTTTAATTTTTCGTTAATATAAAATCAAATATTCCGGCAAAGATTTATTTTAACAATATAGTACATCTAATATTATATATATTTTTTTTTAATATATCAAGTCTTATTTATATTGTTTTAAATAACTAATTTCATAGATTATAAAAAAAGTTAGGTGTATCAATTCGATTATTCCCCAACTTTTTTTACTTTAAACTTTTTTATCTTAATTACTTAGATATTTTTGCATTATCAAGAATTAATTTTACTGCTTGTTCTGTTTGAGAAGATTCTTCTATGTATGCTTTTAATTGTTCATTTTTTTCTAATTCTTCTACTTTTCTATTATATTGTTTTGCCATTTCTTCTAATTTTTCTTTAACATATTTTTCGTCTGCTTTTATTTTTTCATCTTCTACTATTTGTCTAATAACTAAACTTGATTTTACATTTTTTTCAGCATCTGATTTATATTCTTTTCTTAAATCTGATTCTGTTTTTCCTATTATTTTTAAATATTTTTCTAAGTCCATACCTTGATATTGTAGTCTTTGATTAATATTATCTAGCATATTATCGATTTCTAATTCTACCATACCTTCTGGTATATCTATTTTAGTATTTTTGCATACTTCTTCAACTGCACTATCTTCCATTTCATGTTCAGCTTTATGCTCATTTTCATGTTCTTTTTTCTCTTTTATGCTCTTTTTAAGTTCAGCTAAAGTATCAAATTCACTAACGTCTTTAGCAAATTCATCATCTATTTTTGGAAGTTCTTTTTTCTTTATTTCGTGCATTTTAATATGGAATACTGCATCTTTTCCTTCTAATTCTTTTGAGAAATATTCTTTTGGGAATGTTACGTTTATATCTCTTTCTTCTCCAATTTTCATACCTATTAATTGATCTTCAAATCCAGGAATAAATGTATTGCTTCCAATTACTAATTGTTGTCCTTCTGCTTTTCCATTATCAAAAGGAACTTTATCAATAAATCCTTCAAAGTCTATTGTAACTGTATCATCTTTTTGTGCTGGTCTATCTTCTATAGATACCATTCTTGAATTATGTTCTGCCATATGCTCTAATTCATGTTTTACATCTTCATCAGTTACTTTATATTCTATTTTTTTAAGTTCAATACCTTTATATTTTCCAAGCTTTACTTCTGGTCTTGTTGAAACAATAGCTGTAAATATTAAGTCTTTTCCTTTTTCCATTTGTACTATATCTATTTTTGGTTTACTAACTGCATCTATTTTGCTATTTTTTATTTCTTCATCATATACTGTTGGAACTAATTCATTAAAAGCATCTTCATAAAAGATATTTGCTCCATAGTATCTTTCTACTATTTTATATGGTGCTTTTCCTTTTCTAAATCCTGGTATATTAAAATATTTAGCACTTTGTTTAAATACGCTCATTATTGCTTCTTCAAATTTACTTGCTTCTACTGTAAATGTTAATTTTAATTCATTTTTGTTTTCTGTTTTTTCTTGTTTTACGCTCATTTTAAAATTCATTCCTTTCTAGCTTTGCTTGGAAAGTTATATA
>CANQCW010000071.1 GCA_947591055.1 uncultured Clostridia bacterium
CTCAACGTTCCACAGAAATGGTAAAAAATGTGGAAATTACTCCTATAAAAGAGAATATTTTAGAAATTAATTGTGATTTTGTTGCTAAAAGAATTGAAGATAATTACATTAATTTAACCAAAGATATTGTATCTGACATTGAAGAAATTAAGCAAGGAATTTATGAAAACAAAATAGACAAATATTTTAATGAATTTTATACTTCTCAAGATTCTATTCTAGATTATTGCAATAATTTTAATGTTTTTATAGATGAGCCTGATAAAGTTTTACAGAGAATTAATGGAATAAAAGAGGATAACAAAAATTTAATCAAAGATATTACAGAAAAAGAAAGGTTTGTTCCAGAAGCTTTAGAAAATACTTTAGATTTTGAGTTTAATAAAAAAGATGTAATTAATTTAAAAGAAGCGGATGAAAAACGAAATCACTTTGAATTTAGAGAAGTTAATTTATTCAAGGGAGACATTAAGAATCTTGAAATTGGTCTTAAAGATGCTATCAAGTCTAAAAAGAAAGTTGTAATTTTAGCTGGTAGCAAAGAGAACAGAAACAAGATTGCAAAAATAATTGAAAATATAGATGATTTAAAGCTAACTAACATTGTTGAGGTAGATGATTTAGACAATATTATATTAAAACCGGGTGAAATAATTTTGTCAACTGGAGCTATTTCTAGTGGATTTGAAAATAGAGAGACTAAAGTTTTAGTTGTAAGCAGTGATGAGTTTTTAAATGTGCAAAAGAAGAAGGTAAAAAGACCAAATGATAAATTTATGACAGGTGAGAAGATTGTTTTTGCTGATTTAAAAGTGGGTGATTTAGTAGTACATAGAAATCATGGTATTGCCATATTTAATGGTGTTAAAACAATAAGAACAGATGGAAATATTAAAGATTATATAATTCTTACTTATAGGGATGGAGATACATTATATGTTCCAACTGAAAACCTTGATAATGTTAGAAAATACATAGGTGGAGAAGATGGAATTAAGCTTAACAAACTAGGTAGCAAGGAATGGCAAGAAACAAAAGCAAAAGTTAAAGGCAATTTACGTGCAGTAGCCAAAGAGCTTATTAATTTATATGCAAAAAGGGAACATTCTAATGGATATGCTTTTTCAAAAGATACTCCTTGGCAGACTCAATTTGAAGATAGTTTTGAGTATCAAGAAACATCTGACCAACTAAGGTGCATTGAAGAAGTAAAGAAAGATATGGAAAGCAATAGACCTATGGATAGACTTCTTTGTGGAGATGTTGGTTATGGCAAAACTGAGGTTGCTATAAGAGCTGCTTTTAAAGCTGTAATGGATGGAAAACAAGTAGCATATTTAGCTCCAACTACTATTTTAGCAAATCAGCAGTATCAAGAGTTCAAGTCAAGAATGAAAGATTACCCTATTAAAGTAGAACTTTTAAATAGATTTAGAACTGTAAAACAACAAAAAGAGACTGTTCAAAGGCTAAAAATGGGCGAAGTTGACATTGTAATTGGCACACATAGAATGCTTAGCAAAGATGTTGAGTTTAGCAATTTAGGTCTTTTAATAATAGATGAAGAGCACAGGTTTGGTGTAAAGGCAAAGGAAAAAATTAAGACTTACAAGGAAACTATTGATGTACTTACTATGACAGCGACTCCTATTCCTAGAACGCTTCAAATGTCAATTGTAGGAATACGTGATATGTCTGTTATATATGAACCTCCTCATAACAGAAAGCCAATTCAGACTTATGTTTTAGAATATGACGAAGAAGTAATAAGAGAGGCTATAACAAAAGAGCTTGAGCGAGATGGTCAAGTTTACTACATATACAACAATGTAAGTAACATTTCTAATAAAGCTTTAGAAATTTCTAATTTAGTTCCAGAATCTAAAGTAAGCTATGCTCACGGAAAGATGTCTGGTCAAGAGATAGAAGAAATAATGCAAGATTTTATTGACAAAAAAACTAATGTATTAGTTTGCACAACTATACTTGAGTCAGGTATTGACATACCAAATGCAAATACAATAATTGTTGAAAATGCTGACAGGTTTGGTTTAGCTCAGCTATATCAAATACGAGGCAGAGTTGGAAGAAGTGATAGGCAAGCATATAGTTACATTACATATAGAAAAGATAAAATGATTAGTGAAGATGCAAGTCAGAGATTAAAAGCAATAAAGGAGTTTACAGAGTTTGGTTCTGGATTTAAAATTGCAACAAGGGATTTACAAATTAGAGGTGCTGGAAGTATATTTGGAGAATTTCAAAGTGGTCATATGGAGCAAGTTGGATATGATATGTACTCAAGACTTTTAGATGAAGTAATCAAAGAAGAAAAAGGTGAGAAAGTAGAAGAAGATGTTGATATAACGATTGACTTAAATGTTTCTGCTTATATTCCAGATAATTATATTGAAGATCCAAGTCAGAAAATTGAGATATACCAAGATATTGCAAATTGCAAAACTGAAGATGATATAGGAAATATCATTGATGAAGTTATTGATAGATATGGAGAACTTCCTGATGAAGTAAATAACTTAATTGAGATTGCAAGAATTAAGAATATGGCAAGAGAAAAAAATATCATTAAAATTCAGTCTAAACAAATGGGTATTGTGTTTACATTTTCTGAATTTAATAATGAAAATGTTGATAATCTTTTAGAAAAATATAAAAATAATATTCATTTTTCAGCATCTGGAAAACCTTATGTAACATTAAATGTTGAAAATAAAAATGAAATGATAGAGGCTAAAAATTTTATTAAAATTTTAAAATAATAATATTTAATCTAATGTAAAAGAGGAAGAAAAAATGTTGATTTCTAGCAAAGATAATGAAATTGTAAAAGAAATAAAGAAATTAAAAGATAAGAAGTTTAGAAAAGAAAAATACTTGGTTGAAGGATTAAAAATGCTTAAAGAGGCAATAAACGAAAATCAAGATATTGAACTTATTATTTTAAAAGATGGAATTAATTTAGATTTTGATGTATCTAATTATAAAGTAATTACAGTTACAGAAAACATATTTAATACTCTTTCTGATGTTGTAACACCACAAGGAGTGCTTGCAGTTATTAAAAAGAAAGTATGTGAAAAGATAAATGATGCTGATTTTTTAGTAGCACTAGATGGTCTTCAAGACCCAGGAAATTTAGGAACAATTATAAGAACTTTAGACTCTGCAAACATAAATCAAATTATTGTTTCAAAAAATACAGTAGACTGCTACAGTCCAAAGGTTATAAGGTCAACTATGGGTGCAATATATAGGGTTAATGTCATAGAAACAGATAATTTGAAAGATACATTGATAAATCTTAACAAAAATGGATATGAAGTATTAATAACAGCTCTAGATGGTAAAAAGAGCATTTATGATATTGATTATAACAAAAAAGCAATTGTAATTGGAAATGAGGCAAATGGAGTATCTGATGAAATAAAAAATTTAGATTTTACAAAGATTAAAATTCCAATGCTAGGAAAAACTGAAAGCTTAAATGCTTCTGTTGCAACAGGAATTATAATATATGAATATGTAAGACAAAAAATAAAAAGTGAAATTAAGTAAAAGATGTATATAAAATAATTGAAAATAATATGCATTTATGATAAAATGCGAATAACAAAATATAAGGAGTTAAAACAATGTATAGAGACCATAACTGTGGAGAATTAAATATAAAAAATGTAAATGAAGAAGTAATGCTTGCTGGTTGGGTACAAAGAATTAGAAATCTAGGAGAAATTGAATTTGTAGATTTACGTGATGAAAAAGGTATTACTCAACTTGTTATATCAAGTGATTTAAAAGAAATTATGGATGACGTTACTCCTGAATCAGTAATTAGCATAAAGGGATTAGTTAAAGAGCGTTCTAACAAAAATCCTAAAATGCCAACAGGAGATATTGAAGTAATTGTTAGCAAGTTAGAAATATTGGGTAAATGCAAAAGCACTTTACCTTTTGAAATTAATTCTGAAAAAATAGATATTGCAAATGTTAGAGAAGATTTAAGATTACAATATAGATATCTTGATTTAAGAAATGAAGGAATACATAACAATATTTTATTACGTTCTAAAATAATGAAATCTGTAAGAAAATATATGGATGAATTAGGTTTTGTAGAAATTCAAACACCAATACTTGCTAATTCATCACCAGAAGGAGCAAGAGATTATCTAGTACCTAGTAGATTGCACGCTGGAAAGTTTTATGCTTTACCACAGGCTCCACAGCAATTTAAACAATTACTTATGGTTTCTGGATTTGATAAATATTATCAAATAGCACCTTGTTTTAGAGATGAAGATCCACGTGCTGATAGAGCTCCCGGAGAGTTTTATCAATTAGATTTAGAAATGGCTTTTGCAACACAAGAAGATGTTTTCAATGTTATTGAACAAGTGCTACCAAAAGTTTATAAAGAGCATACAAATTGGAGTGTTGATGAAGGTCCATTTATAAGAATTCCATATAAAGAAGCTATGGAAAAATACGGTATTGATAAGCCAGATTTAAGAAATCCTTTAATTATAAAAGATGCAACTGAGCTATTTACAAATACTGAATTTAATGCTTTTAAAGGTAAAACAATTAAAGTAATAATTGTACCTAAAGGCGCAGAGCAAGGAAGAAAATTCTTTGATGATATGACTGAATTTGCAGTAAATGAAGCGGGTGCCAAAGGCTTAGCTTGGGTAAAAATAGATGAAGAAAATAACTTAACTGGTGGAATTGCTAAATTTGTTACAGATGAAATAAAAACTGAAATTGGTGCAAAAGCTGGTGATAGTATATTCTTTATAGCAGATGAATTGAGCAAAGCTCAAAAGATTGCGGGTTTAGTTAGAATAGAACTTGGAAAGAGACTTGATTTACTAGAAAAAAATGTTTACAAATTCTGCTGGATAGTTGATTTCCCAATGTATGAATATAACGAAGATGAAGACAAAATAGATTTCTGTCATAATCCATTTTCAATGCCACAAGGTGGATTAGAGGCGCTAAATACTAAAGATCCTTTAGATATTTTAGCTTATCAATATGACCTAGTATGTAATGGATATGAGGTTTCATCAGGAGCTGTAAGAAATCACGATCCTGAAACAATGGTAAAAGCTTTTGAAATTGCAGGTTATACTGAAGATGATGTTAAATCAAAGTTTGGAGCATTATATACAGCCTTTCAATATGGAACACCTCCACATGCAGGTTGTGCACCGGGATTAGATAGAATGGTAATGCTTATAGCAGATTCAGACAATATTAGAGAAGTAATTGCATTTCCAAAAAATAAAAAGGCAAGAGATGTAATGATGAACGCACCTAGTGTTGTTACAGAAGAGCAATTAAGAGATGTTCATATAAGCGTTACTGAAAAAGAAGATGAAGAATAATATAAAATTCTAATCTAGGAGAATTATATGAAAAACATAAAGGATTATAACTTAGAAGAATTAAAGGCAGAATTATTAAGTATAGGTGAAA
>CANQCW010000072.1 GCA_947591055.1 uncultured Clostridia bacterium
TTTGCTATATCTGCATATTTAAATATTGAATCTCCTGTTGTTACCCATCTTATTGTTACTCCTGCTAATATTAATAATATTATTATGGTTACTACCAAAGCTATTAATGTGATTCCTTTTTCTTTTCCTCTCATTTACTTTTTTTCTCCTTTTGTATGTTTTATTTTTGATGTCTTTTTTACTTATGTTTTATATTTCTGCTTTTCTTAATTTATCTTTCTATTGTTACTTCATAATCATACATATCTGCATAATCATATGTTGTACTTGTATTTAATTGTGTACTTTTCCCTACTTCTAACTTTCCTATATAATTTTCTACTGTTGTTATCTCTTTTCCATTTCTATCTAATATTTTTATTTTTAATGTTATATCTTCTTTTGTTTCTGTACTCTTATTTGTTATTGTTCCTAACATTATTGTTACATTATCTTTCTCTGTTATTTGCAAATTACTTATTTCTAATCCTTCTACTGTTTTTGTTTTCTTCGTTTTTTCACTTGTATTTATTCTTGTTCCATCTTCTAATACTTCTGTATAACTTTCTTCTGTTTCCGTTGTTTCTTCTCCTTTTTTATTTGTCCCTCTTGTTGCTAACATTACTCCTATTACAATTAATCCTACTATCAAGATTATTACAATCATCTTAATTTCACTCTTTTTCATACTTTTTCCTCCGTTTTATATTATGTTATTTTTATTAAGGTAAAAACTTAATAAAAAAACAAAAAATCTTATAATCGGCATTACTCATGCTTTTTATAAGATTTTTGCTTTTTATTTTTTACAAATTTGTAATATATATTTAATTATTATTTAATTGATTTAACCTTTATATTATGCTATATTTTGAACATATAAAATTTTTATTAAGTTTTTACATTAATAAAATTTAATTATGCACAGAAATATGAATATCTTCTATATTACTTTTTAATTCTCTTGATACTATATTAGTAATTTGTGCTACTTGCTCTGTCGTTAAGTTATTACTACTTTTTACTACAACATCTATATTATTATCATTTATTAATATAACTACTTCTTCAAAATTTTTTGTTTTAATAAGATTTTCTACTATTAATATAGCATTTTTTCTATCATTTATATTTTTTATTTCATTAGATGCAATTGCTTTCTGGTCAGCTGGAATATTTTCATTTTCCAATATTTTCTCATACGTTTCTATCATTTGTGAATACATTGTTTCTCTTTCTAACTTTGTTTGTACAAAATAATTATTATCTATATTTGCTGTATTTGCATTTACTTTGCTACTATCTATCACTTCATTTGAACTTATTTCAACACCATTTACTTGATTTTGTTCTACTTTATTTTGATTTAACTCACTTTCTTCACTTTGATTTTCATTTACTTCATTTCCTATAACATTTGCACTTACTAATTTTGCATCTCCAAGTTCTGCTAATGTCATATCTAATTCATTATTACTATTATTATAGTTCATATATCCAGCTGTAATAAGCATTAATGCTACAGTTAATAAAACTAACTGATTTCTTTTAAATATTACTTTCAATCCTTCCATTATTTTCTCATTATTTTTTTTATGATGATTATTTGTTCTACCTTTTACATCTTCCTTTAATCTCTTTCCTTTTTTTGTCTTGATAAATGTAATTTTCAATTTCTATCCTCCTCCATTTTGAAAACTTGTATTTTATGTGTAGCAAGACCTGTTGCCGCTTCCACTGCCTGAACTATACTTGCTTTTACATTTACATCTTCCGCTCCTACTGCCACTATTATTGCACCTTCTATTTTTGGGCTACTAATACTTTGAGTTAATGGTTCCTTACTTCCATCATTATTATCTTTATACACAACTTCTTTTTTTGAATCTGTTTCTGTTACAGTTCTAGTCCCTCCACTACTATCTGTTTCATTAGTGTTGCTTATACTTGAATCTTCATTATATATAGGCTTTAATATACTACTTTCTGAATATGTAAGCATTACTTTTACATTTCCTACTCCTGATATCTTTTTTAATATATTTTCTAATTTTATTTCTAAATCATCTTGAGATATATCACTATTTACTTGCACTATTTCTGTTGATTTTTTTACACTATCTTTATTGCTACTTCCATCTGTATCTTTTTTATCACTCCATATATAATTAATTGCAACAACTGTAACAATTAATATTACTACTAAAACTACCAAGTTTTCTATTTTCTTTTTTCCTTTAAACATATTCTTTAGTTTATCCTTCATAAAATTTTTCCTTCCTTTTATTATAAAAAACTCCGTTATTCTATAATAATGTTTTTCTTATCAATTTGATAATTATCGGCTAAATAATCTATTAAATTATTTTTATCTATAATTGCCATACCTTTTGTTTTCTTTTCCTTTATATCCACAGATTCAACACTTGTATCTATCTTATTTATAATTATTTGTGATTTATTTTCTTCTTTATTTTCATATACTTCTAATATACTTATTTTTAAAATATTACATTTATCATCTATTTCTATTTTTATATTATCGCTTTCATATCCTTTTGAATTGAGTTGTGATTTTATATTATAAATTACTTTATTTTTAAATGTTTCTTTTACTGTATTGTCATATATATCTGTTTCTTCACTATTTGTTTTGGCATCTACGCTTAAATATTCATCTAAATTAAATTCATTTAAGTTTAGCTGTTTTCCTACTACTGGATTAATGATATAAAAAAGTATATATACTCCTATTACTAATTTTATATATTTTTTATTTTTATTTTCTGGAAGTAACATTTGTATAATTGAACCTACTATTATTGCTATTATTATTCCTTGTGCCCATGAGCTAATGTTAGAAATCATCTTCTCTCCTTTTTAAATTATTGATACATAAGTCCACTATTTGATATTCTCATTACTATTGCTATTCCAATTATCAGCATTGCTGTAATTGCAAACATTATTGCTAAAAATATTTTAAATGTTCCTCCCATTTGTTCTATTAAACTTACTATCTTTTTATCTGCTATTGGCTCGCAAAGTGCTGCTCCTAAATAATATGTAATTGTTATTGCTGTTAAATTTAATATTGGTTTTATACATATACAAACTATTACAAATATTCCAACTACTCCAACAGCATTTTTTATTATATTGCTATACCCTAAAACTGTATCTATTGCATCTCCAAGTATCCCTCCAACAACTGGTATTGCGTTAGATACCAATGATTTTCCTGCTTTTAATGTCATACCATCTAATCCACTTGTTATTCCTCCTTCTAGTGTTGCTAAGCTCATAAATAATGTTAATATTGTTGTTAATACCCACACTGAGCCTTTTTTTAAGAATTTTGACAGTTTTTCTACTTGTGCTTGTTCTGATATTTTTGAAATTATTCCTAAAGCTGTTGACACTAGAATTATTGGTATAAGCACATTTGTAATAAAATTTCCTATAAATGTTATTACCAAAAGCAAAATTGGTTCTATCATATGTGATGTAACTGCATTTCCTGTTGCTATCATCAGTGTTGTAAGCAGTGGTATTAATGTATTTGTAAAAGATGTTAAATCTGTTATTGCATTTTTTATATCTGATACAATACTTGAAAAATTACTCATAACTAATGTTACCATTAGTATATATTGTATATAGTACGCAATTTTAGCAACTGATTCATTTCCTAAATTTTCGCTTATTGTTTTTAATATACTATGTATTATTATTACAACGATTACTCCTGTTATCATCTTTAAAGCATCTTTTAAATTATCTCCAAAAATATTTGTTATATATTTTAATATTTTTGTATTATCTAAATTTCCTGAAATAACGCTATTAAATAGTTCTGATACATCTATATCAGAAGTGTATTTTTTTGCTTCTGATAAAAAATCTCCTATTCCAAACGATTCTTGTTGTTCAGATAAAACATCTTCTGCATCTGTTTCTTCTGCTAAGCTTATATTGGGTATAAAATAAATTAAAAATATTAGAGATATTATTAAAATTTTTTTCATAAGTAAACTCCATTTTTATTTTATGGTAATAGTTTTAATACAGTTTCTAAAAGAGCTCTAATAATTGGTATTGACATTGATATTATTATTATTTTTCCTCCTATATCTATTTTGCTAGCAACTGCTGATTCTCCTGAGTCTTTGCAGATACTTACGGCAAACTCTGTAAGTATTGCTATTCCTGTTATTTTTATTAATATTTTTAAAAATTCACCATTTATATTTGTTCTACTTGCTATATCTTGAAGTAGTGTTATTATTCCTGATACTGTATCTATACACATGCAAATTATTATTGTTCCTGCTATTATTGATACATATATTGCAAATTCCGGTCTATATTGTTTTAAAATAACTATTATTATTACAGCAATAAAACCTACAGCTATAATTTTTACAATATCCATTTATTCTCCTTTATAAGTTAAACATTGTCCTTACTGAATCAAAAAGTCCACTAACTTCTTTAATTACCATTGATAAAACTATTATTAAACCTGCTAAAGTTGTCATCATTGCTTGGTCTTCTCTTCCTGCTCTAACTAATACTTGATATAAAACTGCAACCAATATCCCTATTGCAGCTATTTTAAATAATAAATCTATATTCATTTTTATTCCTTTCTCGCTTTTATGCTGTTTTAGATTAGCATTATAACAATTGCCAGTCCACAAGTAACTCCCAAAGTTTTATATAATTTTTCATTTTTAGATTTTTCTAATTCTGCATCTTGGATTTTAGTTTCTAAAAATTTTTGAACTAATCTTATTTCACTAACTTGTCCATCTAAATCTGTTTTTCCTAGCATTTTTGCTAGGCCTCTTATAGTTTCTTTATCTTCTTTAGTAAGCTTAGTATTTGATTCGTCTATGGCTTTTTCCCAAGCTAAACCAGCTGACATCATTTTCATATTGTAAGATGCTTGTTCAAAAATTTTGCTTATGCCTTCAGATGTATTTTGAGATATTTCGAAAAAAACATCTGGAATTGTTTCATAAGTAAATTTAATTTTTTCTTCAAACATATTTAGCGCACTTTTTATTTCTTTTAATTCTTTAACTCTTGATGAAAATTTTTTAGATATTGTTAATCCTAGAAAACATGATATAAAAAATATTGAAAATAATGAAAAAACTTTAAATACTACCATCTTAAATTTCCTTTCATCTTAAGTTTTTAAAATCCTATTTCTAAAAATATATTCATATTTTCTTGATTTATTCCATATTTTGGTCGTCAGATATATACATATTTTTATCTAATGTATAAATATTTTTGATTATTCCCCTTTTTTCTAAAAAAATTATCTTATTAAATATTTTTTCTTCATATAATTCATTTAAATATTTATTTAATTTTAATTCTTCTATATCATTTCCATGTGCTGTAAAAATACCTTTTACTCCTGAACATATTCCATAATTAATTGCTTCTACATCTTCTTTTGTTC
>CANQCW010000073.1 GCA_947591055.1 uncultured Clostridia bacterium
GCTATAATAATTGTATTTTTTACTAATTGTTTCTTTTGATTCATATTTCTCCTTTAAATCAAGTAGGAAAACTATATTTTAATTAAATTTTTTATTTCTTTTTTTAAGTTATTATTAAAATTTTCATTGTTGCTTTTGAACTCTTTTGGAGTAAAATTTTTATTAATAAGCTTTTCTAAATCATCAAAATTATCTAATGCTAAAATATAACCATCTTCTGAAAAAAGTCTAAGAATTTGCTCTTGATGATTACTTACGTGCTCTTTATACTCTTTTTTTCTAGCAGATACAATCATTTTTTTATGTAGCTTCAATCCTTCTATAATTGTTCCAACACCTGCATGTGTAATAATTATCCTTGCTTCCTTCATATAGTTATCAAATTCATCTTTAGACATAAATTTATGTAATTCCATTTTTTCTGATTTAAAATCAGTTGAACCAATTTGTGCAACAATTTTTTCATCAATGTCTAATTTTTCGACTGCATCTAATAACCTTTTAAATTTTTTATCTTGAGTTCCTAATGTAACAAAAATCAAAAAATCCACCCCCAATATTTAGCCTTTGGGTAAAGAGATTTCATTTCTTCCCATTGCACTACAAATGTATCAGCAATTGGATATACTAATCTGCCAGCAAGAGTTTTAGAAGTTCTATTTGCAAAAGTTTCTATCCAAATAACTTTTGCTCTAAACATTTTTGCTATATAACACATTGCAACTGCTGTATGAGTTCCTGTTGTAACTACTACTTTCGGTCTAATTTTTAAAAATAAAAATAAGCTTTTAAAAAAATTAAATAGTAAAATGAAAAAATATCTTATAGGAGTTTTTCTTGTACCATACAAAAGAAAATGTGCTTTATCTTTAAATTTGTCTTTTATGCCTTTAGTAGAGTCAGTTTTTTCAGTAACAATACTATAGTCGTAATTTTGAAAATCTAGTTGAGTTAGCTCATTTAAATGTCCACCCATACTAGAGATAAACATTACTTTTGTCATTTTGCCTCCTTCTTATTATATTTTAATCATTATTACTTTTAGGCTTACATCTTTTCAGGAACTTCAATTCCAAGAAGTTTTAATGCATTTGTTAAAGTAACTTTTGTCATATAAGTTAAATATAATCTAGCATCTTGCACTGCTTTATCGCTGTTTATAATTTTATTTTCATTGTAAAATGTGCTGTATGCTTTTGCTAAATCTACACTATATCTTGCAATAATAGATGGCTCATTTTTTTCAAGTGCAGATAAAATTATTTTATCAAAATTTTCAATTAATTTTATTAAATTAATACTTTCATTATCTGTAAGCACTTCTATATTTACATCATCTTTATTTGGAATATATCCAGCTTTTTCTAAAACACTTTTAGTTCTTACAGTCATATATTGTACATAAGGACCAGTTTCCCCATTAAAATTTAATGCTTCATTTAAATCAAAAACTTGATTCTTTATTCTTGATTCTTTTAAATCTTCAAATATAACTGCACCAATTCCTACTTGTTTTGAAATTAGCTCTTTGTTATCTACATCATTTCTATCTTGTAAAATTTCTCCTGCTTTTTTTATTGCATCATTTAAAAGGTCTTCAACTTTTACAAAATTTCCTTTTCTAGTTGACATCTTTCCTTCAGGTAATCTTATCATACCATAGCTAACGTGAATTAATCCATTTGTATATTTTTCATCTAAATCTAAATATTTAGCAACTTCAAAGATTTGTTTAAAATGTAAATTTTGTTCTTCTGCAACAACATATATGCATTTGTCAAAATCATAAGTTCTTGCTCTATAAAGAATAGCTGCTAAATCTCTAGTTGCATAGATAGAAGTTCCATCTGTTTTTTTGATTATGCAAGGTGTCTTTATTCCTTTATCAGTTAAATCTACAACCTTAGCACCTTGAGATGTAGTAAGTTTGCCATTTTTCTCAAGTATGTCTACTACCTCTTGCATTTTATCAGAATAAAAAGATTCACCATTATAAGAATCAAATTTAACATTTAAAAGCTTATATATTTTTTCAAACTCCTTTAAGCTTAATTCTTTAAATCTGTTCCATAAACTAACACAAAATTCGTCACCATTTTCCAACTTTTTAAAAGTTTCTCTACATTCTTCTAGAACACTTTCATCTTCTTCACATAGTTCATTTATTCTCTTGTAAATATCAGAAAGCTTATCGATTGGGTCACTTTCTAAATCGTACTCACTTCCCCATCTTTTATATCCTTCAATTAATTTTGCAAACTGTGTTCCATAATCTCCTAAATGATTTAAGCTAATTGTTTTATATCCACAATTTTTGTAAATGTTAAAAAGTGCATTTCCGATTATAGTTGTTTTTAAATGTCCAATATGAAAAGGTTTTGCAATATTAGGTGATGAATATTCTACAAGTATAGTTTTTCCATCTCCAATATTTTGTTTTCCATACTCTTCTTTTTGAATATCAAATTTATCAATTGCATTTTTAACAATATGAGATTTATCAATAAAAAAGTTTAAATAACCACTAATAGCTTCTACTTTTTCTATAATACTATCTTGTATATTTATTTTTTCTTTTAAATTTTCTGCAATAATGTTTGGAGCCATTTTCAAACTTTTTGCAAGTCTAAAACAAGGAAAAGCAAAATCACCATTTTCCTTTTCTTTTGGAATTTCAATATATTGTTTAATTTCATCTTTATCAATTTGAACATCATTAATACTATCAAAAATAAGTGATGCAATAATTTCCTTAAAGTCCATAATTATTCTCCATTTACCTAATTTTTACTTATTATATTATACACAAATTTATTATAGTTGTAAATAAAATTATCTATTTTTGATAAACAGTTTTAATACACAAAAATACACCTTAAAATTTAAGGTGTAAATTTTTTTATACTCTAGAAAAGTCATCATTTTGAAGACGAAAGACTTGACTTAGATGAGAATTTAATCTCCTAAACAAATTCCAATATCTCTTGCAGTTTTTACAAGCTCGTGGTCCATTGTAACATAACGTATATTACTATCTTCAGTTCCACCTTCTACTGCACCTAACTCTTTATTATTACCAACAACTTCTTCAAGTGGAACATAATCAAGTTTGCCATTTTTTATAACAGTTAAAATTCCAAATTTACCTTCCATAGCAAGTTCCATTGCTTTTGCACCATACTTAGTTGAAAGAACTCTGTCATACGCAGTTGGAGTTCCTCCTCTTTGCATATAACCAAGTGTTGTACATCTTGACTCTAATCCAATTAAATCTTGAAGTTGTTTTGCAACTTTATCTCCTGCTCCAGCAAATTTTACTGATATACCAGTTTTGCTATCAATGTCAGCATTATATGTTGAAGCTTCCTTGTTCTTCTCTTTTGCTCCTTCTGAAACAACAACAACACTAAATTGTTTTCCTCTCGCAATTCTTCTTTTTATGCTATCAACAACTTTGTTTATATCATAAGGAATCTCTGGAATTAAGGCAACATCAGCTCCTCCAGCTATCGCAGATTCTAAAGCAATCCAACCAGCATATCTTCCCATAACTTCCAAACACATTATTCTATGATGAGTTTCAGCAGTTGTGTGAAGTCTGTCAAGAGCCTCAGCAGCAACAGAAACAGCTGTATTGTTTCCAAATGTAATTTCTGTACACATAACATCATTATCTATTGTTTTTGGAACGCCAATAACATTTATACCTTTAATATATAAATCTCTAGCTGACTTTTGAGTACTATCTCCTCCTAAAGTAAATAAACAATCAAATCTGTCGTTCATCATATTTTGCACACATAAATCAGATAAATCTTTGTATTCAACAGTTCCATCTGGATTAGTAACCTTATAATTAAAAACAATTGTATTAGTAGAAGAACCAATGATTGAACCTCCTCTTGGAAGAATACCATTTGCAATAGGTTGATGGTCTAATCTAATAAATTTATTTTCAACTAAGCCTTTGTATCCATCAATAAAACCATAACACTCGATTTTATTTTCTTCTGCAGTTCTCTTTATAGCTCTTATAACAGGATTTAGCCCTGCTACATCTCCACCATTTGCTAAAATTGCAACTCTTTTTAACATTTGTAACCTCCTATATAAATCTTTAGTAAAAAATTATTTTACTCTTTTTCTTAGTCTTTCTCTATTTTTGTCAGCTTTTTTATTTTTTATTAATTTTACAATTACATTAATAATTAAAAATACTAAAATTACTGCAATAACACTTAAAAGAGCAATTACTTTATATATATCTTGAAAAAAATTAGATACTTTTTCTTTTATATTTTCAAAGAAATCGTTGTTTTCAACTTCAGTAATTAATATATTTTCAACATTTATATTTACTAAAACTTCATAAACTGAAGTATTTTTATCATCTTTTAAAATTATAGTTACTAAATTTTCTCCTGCACCTAAACCTTTATTTCCAACAATTTCAATAGTAGCATCATCAGAGCTTGCAGTAGCTTTAATATCTAAATCAATGCTATCTTTGTTTGTTTTGTAATCAAATGTGTAGTAATGATTAAGACTATCTAAATTGCTTGATAAATCTGTTCCTTCTATATTTAAAGAAGTAAGGCTAAGTCCATTGTCTTTTTGTTTTGTTGCAATTATATTATATGTTTTAGTAGTTTTATTTTCGGCTGTAACAGTTATCTTTATTGTATTTTCTGTATTTCTTAAACTAGTATTACCAGTTATTTTAACTTTTGCATTTCCATTTTCAGGTTCAGCAGTTACATCAAGTGAACTAACATCAGTTGATAAAACAATATAATAAGTTAAAATATTTTTGTTAAACTCTGGATATAGCTCATATCCGTCAACTAAAAGAGATTGTAGATAATTGTTCTCTCTATCACTTTTAATAGAATCTGTTGTTTCATTAGTTCCATAAGTTGTGCTTGTTCCATAAGATACATCATATATTGATACAGAAAAGAATATAATTAGTATTGAAAGTATTATTATGTTAATTTTCTTCATATTTTGCTTCCTTCCTACACATTTTTATATAAAAATAATACTTAATAGATTTTATCATACTACTAAAAAAAGTCAATATAAGTTATGTGTTAGTATAAACTTTTAGTAGGAATTTTGAGAAAGAAAAAATATTGAAATTTATAGTCTTTCAATATGATTTTGATAAGAAAAAATTAAATAAAAAATTGAATAAGAGATACCAATTTGATAAAATA
>CANQCW010000074.1 GCA_947591055.1 uncultured Clostridia bacterium
CCTTTTGTATCTGTATAATCTGCTAATTCTGCTTTAATTACAATATCTGTATACCATCTTGCAAAATCATCATCTATATTTGTAATATCTTTCACAAAGTCATTATTTTCCATTAAAATTCTCCTTAATTTTTCATTAAATTCTTGATATACTCTATTTCTTCTTCTCTATCTAATCTCATAAAAATAGGTTCGCCTTTTTCAATAACTTTTACACCTTCTATATTTTTATAATCGTTTAGACAGTTCCAATCAATTTCATCTTCTATTCCTAGTTGTTTTAACATATTTTTTGATGTACTATTCATAAATGGATTTATCATAATTGCAATTTGTTTTAAGCTTGCAACTAAATGATATATAACAGATTTTAATTTTTCTATTCTTTCTTCTTTATCTTTTTGTTCTTCTCCCTCTACTTCTTTTGCTAAGCTCCAAGGAGATGTTTCATCTATATATTTATTTGTTCTTGATACAAATGTCCAAATAGTTTGTATTGCATTTGCTATTTCATAATTTTTCATATATTCTTCAAATTTTGTAATTGTTTCTTTGGCGTCATTTTCCAAACTTATATCCGCTTCATTTAATGTTCCATTATAGCTTGGAACATTTCCTTCAAAATATTTATTTACCATTGATATTGTTCTATTTAATAAATTGCTTAAATCATTACACAAATCATAATTATATCTGTCTATAAATTCTTCTGGTGAAAATACACCATCCGTAGCTACTGGTACTTGTTTAAGCAAGAAATATTTTGTAGCATCTAATCCATATTTATCTATTAATTGTTCTGGATATATAACATTTCCTTTTGATTTAGACATTTTTCCGTCTTTCATTGTTACCCAGTTATGAACTAATATAGTTTTTGGAAGTGGAAGGTCTAATGCCATCAAAAATATAGGCCAATATATTAAGTGGAATCTTGCTATATCTTTTCCTACTATTTGCAAATCTGCTGGCCAATATTTTTTATACAATTCATCATTATCTGATGTATAACCTAAAGCTGTTATATAGTTTGTAAGTGCATCTAGCCATACATATATTACATGTTTTGGATCACTTAAAACTTTTATTCCCCAATTAAATGATGTTCTTGTAACGCATAAATCTTCTAAGCCTGGTTTTATAAAGTTATTTATCATTTCATTTTTTCTAAATTCTGGTTTTATGAAATCTGGATTATCTTCATAGTATTTTACTAATCTATCTGCATATTTTTTCATATTAAAAAAATATGCTTCTTCCTTCATTTTTACAACTTCTCTGCCACAGTCTGGACATTTTCCATCTACTAATTGAGTTTCTGTAAAATAGCTCTCACAAGGCTTGCAATACCAACCTTCATATTCGCCTTTATAAATATCTCCTTGTGACAAGAATCTTTCAAAAATCTTTTGAACTGCTTTTTCATGATACTCATCAGTAGTTCTCATAAATTTATCATAATCTATGTCCATATATTTCCAAAGTTTTTTTGCTGCATCTGCCTGCATATCAACATATTCTTTAGGGTTCATGCCTGCATCTTTTGCTTTGTCTTCTATTTTTTGTCCATGTTCATCTGTTCCAGTAAGAAAAAATGTATCATATCCTTGCATTTTTTTATATTTTTTTATAAAATCTGCTAACACTTCTGTATAAGAAGTTCCTATATGAAATTTTCCACTTGTATAATAAATTGGTGTTGTTAAATAAAATTTTTCCATTGCACTCTTTCCTTAATAATTTATTTTTCTCTTTCTTCTTGATTAATTTCTGTTCTTTTTTTATTCATATTTCTATTAATGTTTCTATTTATTTTTATTTCTTTTGTTGGTTTTCTTGAAATATCAGAAACTAATTGACTTGTATTTTCATTTTTTACCTTTTCTAAAATTTCTTTAAATGATAGAATTTCTGCTTTAGGTTGTTCCTGTTGAGGTCTATTAACTTGTTGTGGTCTATTTACTGGTCTTTGACTTTTTTCTTGGCTTTGAGCATTTTCCTGTCTTGGTTCATTTTCAGTTTTTGGTCTATTTACTGGTATTACATCTATTTCACGTATTGGTTTTTGTTGTTCTTGCTCTTGTTCTTTTAAATTAACTATTTGCATCTCTCTTGTTAATTTGGCAACTCTTGTTGTTCGTTCTATTCTGTTTTTTCTATTGACTGGTATTACGTCCAACTCTCTTTCTAAAATATTTTGCTTAGATTGCTCCACTTCTCTAGTTTGTGCCTTCACATCTTGTTTTATATTAGAGCTACTTTGTCCTTCCATTTTTTGTTTGTTTTCTTGTTGAATTTCGTTCCAACGTTCTTCGTAATTATCTCTAGCTTCTTGAGTTTTAAGGGCATCATAAGCTTTTTGCAATAATGTTAGATAAGTTCCATTTATATGTGCCAAAACTTCAATTGAAACATTTTTTTTGTTTTTTACAGTTTCCTTCATTTGTTCTAATCTTAAATTATTACCTTTATTATATGCCATTTTTTTATAGTTATCTGTTATAGCAAGATAATTTCTTTCTACCATTTGGTCTGTTATTACTTGATTACGTTTTTTTAAATCACTAAGATTTAATATTTTATAATAATCAGCCTTGTTCATAAGATCTTCAATGTTTTCTTCCATAGTTATTTCCTCCTTTTTCGATTATAACTAATTTTAGGCTACAATTAACTTTTAATCTTCTTTTTTGCTTGCTTTTGCAAATTTCTTTAGTGTTTGATATACTAGATAATTTATAGTTCCTGGAATATCTTTATTTCCTGCTGGCACTCCTGTTAGAATTTCTATTCCTTCATCTATATTTGATACTGCATATATATGGAATTTTTTATTCTTTACTGCTTCTACAATTTCTTTATCAAGATTTAAGTTTTGTATATTTCTATACGGAATCATAACACCTTGAGATCCATCTAATCCATTTAATTTACAGATTTCATAATATCCTTCTATTTTTTCATTTACTCCACCTATAGATTGTACTTCACCTTTTTGATTTACAGAGCCTGTTACTGCTATTGCTTGATTTATCGGTACATTTGATAAACTAGATAAAAGTGCATATAATTCTGTACTTGATGCACTATCTCCATCAACACCATTATATAACTGTTCAAAACATATACTTGCTGTTAATGATAGTGGCATTTCTTTTGCAAATTTTTCTCCTAAATATCCATTTAATATAAGGATTCCTTTTGAGTGTGATGAACCTGATAGTTCTACCTCTCTTTCTATATTGATTATTCCACTTTTTCCTGTATAAGTATTTGCTGTAATCCTTACAGGCTTTCCAAATGTATAATCTCCAATACTCATTACTGTTAAACCATTTATTTGTCCTACTTTGCTTCCTTTAGTATCTATTAGAAGCACTCTATCTTTTATCATTTCTGTATATTTTTCATCATATTTTTTTACACGATTTTTTCTTTCGGCTAATGCTTTTTCTATATATTCTGCTGTTACAACTTTTGATTTATCTATTTTAGCCCAAGCTCCTGCTTCAACTATTACTTGTGTAAGTTCTCCAAACTGAGTAGATAATTTATTTTTATTTTCTGCTAATCTACAAGAATATTCAGCAAGTCTTGCAACTCCTCCTTTATCTAGATGAGGAAGTTCACTTTCTGTGCAAAATCCGTGTACAAATCCTGCTAAATCTTTTAAATTAACTTCATCTAATGGAGCTGTGTCTTCAAATTCTACTTTTATTTTAAATAATTTTCTAAATTCTTCATCTACTGACAAAAGAGTTTGATAAACATTTTCATTACCAATTAAGATTACTTTTAAGTCAAGTGGAATTGGCTCTGGTTTTAATGAAACAAGTACCATTGATGACCTTTGCTCTAGAGAATTATCAATTCCTATTTCTTTATTTCTTAAAACCTTTTTTAAATTTTCATAGCAAGCTGGATTTGTTAATAAATCATTTGCTTGGAAAATAATATATCCACCATTTGCCCTTTGTAGCAAGCCTGGTCTTATCATTGTATAATCAGTTTTTAACATGCCATAATAGTTTTCATATTCTAATCTACCAAACAAGTTATTAAATGAATAGTTAGAATCCATTATAACAGGTGCACCTTCTGCATTGCTATTATCAATAAAAACATTTACTCTATAATTTTCCCAAGGCTTGGGTTCTTGAGCTTTTGGTCCTTGTTGCTCTTGATTCTTTTTATCTTCTTCTAAAAATTTAGAGATATTATTTAATATGTCTTTTTTTACACCATCTAAAAATTTATTAATTTTTTTATTTCTTTTAAAATTAGATTTTAGGTATGAAATATGTCCTTCTATTGTAAGTACGGCAATATTTGATTGCCACTCAGATACCTTTTTTTCTGATTCTTCATCTAATTGTTTTATAGTCGCAATTACTTCAATTATCTGTTGTTGAACAATAGTAGAGTTATCTTCATATTCTTTTCTAATATTTTCATCTAGTTCATTAAATTCTTCTTCTTTGATAACTTTACCATCTACCATCGGCATCATATAAATACCATTGTCAGCTGATTTTACTTGGAATCCATATTTTTCAGATCTTTTATTTAAGTCATCAAGTAATTTTGCTCTTTTTTCTTGATATCTTTGAGTAATAACTGTTTTTTCTTTTTCAAAATCTTCGTTTCTAAAGGTATTTTTAATATCTGTCCTAATTTCTTTAATAAATTTATCCATTGCAGTTTTAAAATTATTTCCTTCTCCTGCTGGAAGGCTTACTGCAATTGGTTCATTAGGATTTTCAAAATTATATATATAGCACCAATCTGGTGGTATTTTTTTAGTTTTTGATAATTTGTCCAAATAATTTTTAGTATATGTTGTTTTTCCAGATCCCGTAGGACCTTCTAAATATACATTATATCCTTTAGTATCGACAGTTAGTCCGAATTCAAGAGAATCAATTCCTCTTTGTTGACCTATTCCTTTATAGTTTGCATTTAATTCTTCTGTTGTTTCAAATTTAAATGTTTCTGGATCACAGCTATATCTCAATTCTTTATATGATACTTCATTTGTGTTTTTCATTATTTCCTCCTAAGATTATTATTTTACGACTAATGTCATCATAATTGCATCATCTTTTCCATCATAATAATTTTTTCTTATTCCTATATCTTGGAATCCAAATTTTCTATATAATTTTATTGCATTAATATTATGCTCATTTACTTCTAAATTTATTTT
>CANQCW010000075.1 GCA_947591055.1 uncultured Clostridia bacterium
GCTTTACCAACGTATATAATTTTGTCATTTTTATCATGCATAATATATACACCTGGTTTTGTTGGTAACTTTTTTAACTCTTTTTCTATATTAAACATATATAAATTATAGCAAAAAATCCTCGATTAATCAATATAAAAAAGATTCTAATTATGAACAAGTTCACTTCATTAGAATCTTTTTTATTTAACATTTTTTCGTTTTTTATTAAGTTTTAACTTTTATATTTATGCAACTTTTATTCCTGTATTTTTTATTTCTACTACAAAAGGGGTTTCATTATTTTCATAATCATCAATACTAATTATATGTGGTTCTATTCTTAAATCTATGTCCCATCTTAATTGCATCAAGTTAATTTCTTCATCAAATCTATCTGTTTTTATATCATCAGTAATTATAGCTATGTCAATATCACTATCTTCGTGTTCTGTTCCTTTTGCATAAGATCCAAATAAAATTATTGCTTTTATTTGATATTTTTCACAAACTTTATCTACATATTTTTGTACTATTTTCATTATTCTATCGTCAATAGGTTTTTTAACCATTTTTGCACCTCCTTAATATTCTTTATTTGTTCTGTAACATATTCATCAGTGCAATTTTTTCTAAAGCTTTCCTTATAGTCATCATATCTTGCTTCTAAATTAAATTTTGTAATTGTATCTAATAAAATTTTTTGTTCTTTAGTAAGCTCCAATTGTATTTTATCTGCTAAATATAATAAATCATGGGTTTTAGGAGCATAAGGATTTGCTTTGTTGTTTTTAGCATAAAGTGCTTTTAATAACTTTTCTATTATTAGTTGCCCAATATATAAACACCAAGTGTTTTGTTTATTTTTATATAAGACTTCCATTGTTACAAAATCTTCATCAGAACTTTTAATCCAATAATTCATCAAATCTATATTATTCATAGTTTTCCTCTTTCTTAATATGATATTATTATAACATTAAAATTAATTTTTTACTATACATTATACAATATTTCTATAAAATTATTTAATTTCATAAACTTTATTTTTGTAATTTAAGCTTATTAAATAACTTTTTCTAATTTTAATCATATTTATTTTATTAAAACTATAAACTTAATATCATTTCACTCATATAAAATATTGGATTAATTCCACCTGTTCGGCTTGGATAACATGACATATCTATTTCCAACACATCTCCTTTATTTACTTCAGTATACCAAACTCCAGTCGCCTGAGACATAATCCCATTTGAGCCTGAATCATATGTTATTTGTAAATCATTTCCATTTAATTTAACTTTTTTCCATTCCAAGCTGATATATGGTCCACAACACATTGCTATTGCAGCCAAATATTCATTATTCTCTGCAGTATATGAAATTTTTAAATTATTTTTCGCGTCAACTCTTATCCCGACTATATTTCTTTATTTTAATTTGTTTTTTTTCAGATATAAAGCTATTTAATCCTTTAATTTTACTATTTGTTGTATAATATCCGTTTTCTGGTATATTTAAAAATGTATAATCTCCGTCTTTTGTTATTGTTTTTGCCTCAACTACTTGTCCACTTTTATCTGGCATACTTCCTGTTACTAAATCTCCATCTACCCATGCTTTTTTGGTATTTAATATTTGCTCTGCTGTTGCATCTCCTGGTGTTTGTTCTCTTAATGTCTTTACTGTTATTGTTCCTCCACTTGTATATCCTGCTGGTATTATTTTTTCTTCTCCTGCACTTAATGTTGCATCCATACCTTTATTATTTTTCATTTGTCCTGTTAATACTGAACCATCTTTTGCTAAAAATGTTTTTGTTTCTAATACATCTGCTTCTGTTGCTGTCATTTCATTACTTAATGTTACTATATCACTTATTGCTTCTACATATTTGCCTTCTTCATCATATACTTTTACTCTTACTATATAACTTTTTCCTAAGTTTAATCCTTCAAATGTATATTCATTTCCTTTTTCTTCATCTGTTATCCATTCTTTTCCGTTATTTATGCTATATTCTATTTTACTTGCATCTCCTTCTACTGTTAATTTTACTGTTATTGTTTTACTTTTTGCATCTCCTGATACTGTAAATTCTTTTATAGTTACTGATGCTTTATTTTCTCCTTCATTTCCTCCTACTACTGAAAAATCCGTTACATATTGTTCTAACATGCCTATTTGGATTTGTTCTTCTTCTGCTGCATTTTTATATTTCTCTACTGCTTGTCTTGCCCTTTGAAATAATCCATTACTTCCTGCTATTTGTGATATTGTTACCCCTGCTAATATTAATAGCAATATTATTGTTACTACTAACGCTATTAATGTTATACCTTGCTCATTTAATTTTTGTGCTTTTTTGTTATTTTGCAACTGTAAATTAAAACTTGCTTTTTCTTGTATTTCTTTATTTTTCATATGTTTACTCCTTTTTCTTCACATTATGTAATTTTTATTAAGGTAAAAACTTAATAAAAAAATAAAAAATCTTATAATCAGCTCTGCACAAGCTTTTTATAAGATTTTTGCTTTTCATTTTTTATTAAATTGTTACAAACTTTTAATTTTTATTTTGTTGAATTTTTCCTTATATTATGCTATTTTTTTAATATATTAATTTTTATTAAGTTTTTACATTAATTAAATTTTTTGTATTCTATATTTGCTAAAAAGATAATAAATAATAAATGGTGTGTTGTCTTTTTCATTAAGTTTTTCTAAAATTTCTTCTTTAGATTTAAAATAATTATACTTCAAAATTAATTTTTGTTTATTATTAAAAAATGCTTGAACCAATAGATAATCTTTTATATCAATATTAAATATTTTATTCTTTTTTAAATAATTACATACAAAAAATTTGCATGATATATTTTCAGTCGTACACCTTTTTTCTTTGCCAAGATATTTACATACTTTAACATTGTCAATAAATTTAAAAATATTTTTAGAATAATCAAATGAATAACAACATCCATTTTCTTTATGTGCTGTTTTATGATTTTTGGATGCAAAGCAAATGTTATTGCAAAATTTACACGGATTACATTGATTCCATAAATTATCTAAATTTTTAAATATATTATCATATAAAAATATGTATTGTTCTTTAGAATTATTTATAAAAAGTGCTTTTAATGCTATTAGCACATCATCATTGTAATTAGAAATTATATATTTTATTTTTTTGCCACTATATTCGGTCATAAAGTTTACATTTAATTTTTGTAGTTTTATTAATTTTTTTATATATTTTATATTTGTTTTAGTATCATTTGAAAATTCAATATTCAGCGCCGGATTAGTGCCTTTGTACTTCTTATTCATTTCAAAATTTATTGAATTAATATCAGAAAAATCTACATTACTGCTTTCAATTATATTTCCATAAATATCTACATATTTCATCATAATTACCTTCTACATAATATAAATATTATATCTAATGTAAAAAGTCAATATAACTCTATAGTTTTGTATTATTATTCTAGAGCAAATATATACATTGCACCACAAACTCCTCCGTTCTCTATTATTGTAATAGTGGTATTCTTTTTTACGTCTTTTATTTCCGCTAAAGCACTATTACTCATATCACCTGTACTATTTACTGTTTTACTTTCAATAATGCCACTATTAGGTCTAGGTATCCCTGTTACACTCCAACCATTATCTCTCAAATCATCAAAAAACATATATAAGGTGTCATAATCTTTTTCCGTCGTAAATGAATATTTAGTTCCGTTCTTGAAAAGTCCTCCATAGACAAATACCGGTTTTACTCCTTCATTAATTTTACTACTTAATGTCTTTATTTTACTATTTGTGTTATAATATCCACTCTCTGGTATTGTTAAAAGTGTATAATCTCCTTCTTTGGTTATAGTTGTTGCTTCTGCTGTTTGTCCACTTTTGTCTTTCATATTTCCATCTATTTTTATTCCATTTACATATGCTGATTTTCCACTTAAAATATTACCTGCACTGGCTGTTGCTTGTGTTTGGCTTGCTAAATCTTTGGCAGTTATTCTTCCTCCGCTTGTGTAGCCTAATGGTATGTCTATACTTTTTCCTGCATCTAATGTTGCAGTTATTCCTTCATTATTTGGCATTGTTCCTGTTTTTACTGATCCATCTTCTGCTAAATATGTTTTATCTCTTAATACATCTTTTTCTTCTGCTGTTATAGAATTACTTAGTGTTACTATATCACTTATTGCTTCTACATACTTTCCTTCTGTATCATATACTTTTACTCTTACATAATAGCTCTTTCCTAAATCTAATCCTTCAAATGTATGCTCATATTTTGTTTTTTCTTCTGATATTGTTTCTTCTGTTGTCCAATTTTTTCCGTTGTCTATGCTATATTCTATTTTATTTGCTTGGCCATCTATTGTTAATTTTACTGTTATTGATTTATTTGTTGTATCTCCTGATACTGTAAATTCTTTTATTGTTACTGATGCTTTGCTTTCTCCTTCATCTCCTACCACTACTGAAAAATCACTTACATATTTTTCTAACATACCTATTTGGATTTGTTCTTCCTCTGCTGCATTTTTATACTTTTCGACTGCTTGTCTTGTTCTTTGAAATAGTCCATTACTTCCTGCTATTTGTGATATTGTTACTCCTGCCAATATCAATAGTAATATTATTGTTACTACTAACGCTATTAATGTTATTCCTTTTTCTTTTAAGTTTTGTTTTTTATTTTTTAATTGTAAATTTATTTTTCCTTCTTGTATTCTCTCTTCTTTCATTTGTTTTATTCCTTCCTTTCACATTATGTAATTTTTATTAAGTATAAAACTTAATAAAAAAGCAAAAAATCTTGTATTCAGCTCTGTGCAAGCTTTTTATAAGATTTTTGCTTTTCATTTTTTAATAATTTGTAATATATATTTAATTTTTATTTTGTTGAATTTTTCCTTATATTATGCTATTTTTTTAATATAACAATTTTTATTAAGTTTTATAATTAATAAAAATTTAAGTTTCGGTTTTTTGCAAAAATAATTTTCACTTTAAGATATAATTGGTAAAATATTAATATCAAAAATTATA
>CANQCW010000076.1 GCA_947591055.1 uncultured Clostridia bacterium
AAAATTAGTTAATCTTGAAATTTAGCTATTTTTAAGGTATAATATTTATATTATGGAAAGAATTGATGAATTAAATTATGAAGGATTAAAAATAATACAAAATACAGATGGCTTTTGCTTTGGTATAGATAGTGTACTTTTAACGGAATTTGCAAGAGATATAAAAAAACAAAGTAAAATTGCAGACCTTGGAACTGGGACAGGTATTTTAGGTATTTTATTAAGTAAAAAAGTAAATGCTAAAAAAATTATTGGAGTAGAAATTCAAGAAGATGTAGCTGATATGGCGAAAAGAAGCATTAAATTAAATTCATTAGAAAATGTTTTTGAAATAATTCAAGGAGATTTAAACAAAATAAAATTAGAAAATAATACTTTTGATGCAGTTGTTACAAATCCACCATACAAAAAATTAGGAACAGGAATTAAAAATAAAGAAGAAAAACAAAAAATATCTAGATATGAAACATCAGCTAGTCTTGAAGATTGGATAAAAATTTCTAGTAAATTATTAAAAGATAATGGTAGTTTTTATATTGTATATAGAACCGATAGATTAACAGAGCTTTTTGAAAATTTAAAAAAATATAAATTAGAAGTTAAAAAAATGAGATTTGTATATTCTAATATAAATAAACAATCTAATCTAGTATTAATTAAGGCTGTAAAAGGAGCAGGCGTGTTTTTAAAAGTAGATAAACCACTAATTATTTATAATTTAGATGGAAGTTATACTGATGAAATTTTAGATATATATAGAAAAAAATAAATTATTTTTGAATTTTTACGAAGTAAGAAAGGAATTAAATTTCTATGGAAAAAGGAATATTATATTTAGTTGCAACACCAATAGGAAATTTAGAAGATATAACTTTAAGGGCAATAAAAATATTAAAAGAAGTAGATTTAGTTGCAGCAGAAGATACAAGACAAACTTTAAAATTATTAAATCATCTAGAGATTTCAAAACCATTAATTAGTTATCATAGACATAATGAAGAAGTTAAAACAGACATACTTATTAAAAAATTAAATGATGGTGAAAACATTGCAATTGTAACAGATGCAGGTACTCCAGCAATATCTGATCCAGGAGAAGAAATAGTTAAAGAGGCAATAAAAAATAATATAAAAGTAGTACCTATTCCAGGCGCATGTGCGCTAATAAATGCATTAATTGCATCAGGTTTAGATACAAAAGAATTTAGTTTTTATGCATTTTTACCATTAAATAAAAAATTAAGAAAAGAAAAATTAGAAGAAATAAAAAATGACGGAAAAACAGCTATTATTTATGAGGCACCTCATAGATTAATTAGTACATTAAATGAAATAAAAGAATTACTTGGAAATAGAGATATTGTTATTGCAAAAGAAATTACTAAAATTCATGAAACTTTTATTAGAGGAAAAATAGAAGAAATTATTGAAAAAATAGAAAATCCTAAAGGAGAATATATTATTCTAATTAATGGAGAAAAAATAAAAAAAGAAAATGAATTAAATAAATTATCATTAGATGAACATTATGAATTTTATGAAAAACAAGGTATGGAAAAAAAGGAAATAATAAAAAAGATAGCTAAAGATAGAAAATTAAATAAAAATGAAATTTATCAATATTTTTTAAATAAATAATATTTAAAATATATCAATAATAAATATTGGTATATTTTTTTTATTTTAAATATATATTTTAATAGGAGGTAATAATTTTGAATTATTTATGGCCAATAATTATTTTAATTTCTTTTTTATTTTCTATTTTTAATGGAAATGTACAAAATTTAAATAATTCTATTTTTTCATCAGTATCTGATGTAGTTAAATTATCTCTTACTCTTGTAGGAAATATGTGTCTTTGGTGTGGACTTATAAAAATTATTCAAGAAACAAAATTAATGAATTTTTTAATAAAATTATTAAATCCAATATTAAAATGGCTTTATCCAAAATCAAAAAATAATAAAGAAGCTATGGAAGCAATATCAATTAATACTGTTTCAAATTTTTTAGGAATAGGTAATGCAGCGACTCCTGCTGGATTAAAAGCTATGGAAGAATTACAAAAAGAAAATAAAAATAAAGATGAGTTATCTGATTCAATGGTAATGCTAATTGTATTAAATACAACATCTATTCAATTAATTCCTACAACTGTAATTGCAATAAGAGCTTCTTTAGGTTCATTAAATCCCTCATCAATTATTTTACCAATTTGGATATCGACAATAGCAGGAACTTTGACAGGTATTATTATAACAAAAATTTTATTGAGGAGAAAAAAAGTATGATATATTTATCAGCTATAATTATTCCATTAATTATTTCTATAATAATATTTTGTGGACTAATAGAAAATAAAAAAGTTTATGATATATTTTGTGAAGGAGCAAAAGATGGAATAAAAATGACAATAAAAATGTTTCCTACATTAATTGGTATATTTTTAGCAGTTGCAATGTTAAGATCTTCAGGACTTTTAGAATTTATTTCAAATATTATTGGAAAATTAGTTAAAAATTTAAATGTTCCTTCAGAAATAATACCACTTGCATTTATCAAACCTATTTCAGGAAGCGCTTCAATGGCATTAGCAACAGATATTATTAGTAAGTATGGAACAGAAACAAGAATTGGGATGATTGCAGCTACAATAATGGCAGCGTCAGAAACTACTTTTTATGTAATAGCTGTTTATATGAATTCAATTAGAGCAAAAAAGAGCAGAAAAGTTATTATTCCTGCGATATTAGCTGATATAGTAAGCATAATTACAGCTATTTGTATTATTAAATAATTAAAAAATTACTTATAATGAAAAAAATGTCGAAACATGTAGATAAGTTTTTATTGACAATTGGAAAAATATGGTGTAATATTATGACATAAATTATCAAAAGTAAGGAAAATAATTATTAAAAATGATGATTTATTATATTATTTTATTTTTTTCAATAAATTATTTAGTTAGAAAAATTATTTCAAAAATAATTTCCAAATTAATTTTAAAAAATAGTTATTAGTTTTGTAGAGGAAGAATAAGTCACCTCCATTTTCCTATTGTACCTTTTTTTAGGTCAACGACTTATTTCAAATAAATTTATTTCTAATATTTCTAGTGCCCCCAAAACAACAAAATATTAAAATATTTTCCTCTACAAATTTTTATAAATTATATTTTATTAATGATGATATTTTTCATTGTTATTTATTTTAAAACTTCGAAAAATTTGTTCTAAAAGAAATACTCTCATTAATTGGTGAGGAAAAGTCATTTTAGAAAAACTAATTTTTTCGTTGCATAAATTTTTTAAATTATCATTTACCCCTAAAGAACCTCCAATAATAAAGGAAATAGAACTATTAGTTAATTGAATATCATTAAGAAATTTAGCAAATTGTTCTGAAGAATAGCTTTTTCCTTGCAAATCTAGGCATATTTTAAAGCTATCTTTAGGAATATGATTTATTATTGAAGAACTTTCTATATCTTTAATTTGATTTTCGATAGATAAATTTAATTTTTCAGGAAGTGGAGAATCAGGAAGTTCGATTATATTTAAATTACAGTATTTTGAAAGCCTTTTAGAATATTCTGACAAGGCTTCTTTTAAATAATTTTCTTTAATTTTTCCTATACAAATTATATTAATTTTTAACATATTAAACCTTTCGAAATTTTTATATAAATTAAATTTCTATAATTTTATTAGGAGCATATCTATCTGCAACTTGCAATCTTAATCTATCTACATCAACATTTTGAGAAATTATTTTATCAATTACAGTTTGATAAGCGAGCTCTGGAAAGTTATTATTTTCGCTAAGATGCCCTAACATTATATTTTGCACTCCTTGTTTTAATAGTTCAGACACAGCTAAACCAGCATCATCATTTGATAAATGTCCATTTGGACCTAAAATACGCCTTTTTAAAGGATATGGATATTTTGAACATTGTAGCATAGTAATTTCATAATTTGATTCTAACAACAAAAAATCACTTTCATCTAAATTATGTAGAATCTTATTATCTATATGACCTATATCGGTAGCAATAGTTATTTTTTTATTATCATATAATAAATTAAATGCACAAGGATCAGCAGCATCATGTGGTATGGAAAATGGATATACTTTAACATCTCCAATTTCAAAATATTCATTTGTATTAAATTTTTTTCTTAATTCATCTGGAACGTTTTGGTTTATATTTGTAAATGTTGGATTATTTGCATAAATTGGTATATGATAATTTTTACATACTGCTGATAAACCTTTTACATGATCATTATGTTCATGTGATATTAAAATTCCATCTATTTCTTTTAAAGTTAATCCCATAGAATTAAGAGCTCCTTCTAATTTTTTAGAAGAAACTCCGCAATCGATTAATAATTTAGTATTATCAGTTTCAACATAAGAACAATTTCCAGAACTACCACTATATAAATTACAATATTTAAACATTTTAAAATTTTTTCCTATTCTTGTACTATTCTTTCTATTTTAGCACCTAATTTTCTGAATTTATCTTCTATATTTTCATATCCCCTATCTATATAATGTATATTATATAATTCACTTGTTCCATCTGCAATGATAGCAGCTATTATAAGTGCTGCTCCTGCACGAAGATCTGTTGCATATAAAGGAGAACCTTTTAAACTTTTTACTCCTTCAAAAATAGCTGTTTTGCCTTGAGCCGTAATTTTTGCACCCATTTTATTTAATTCATTTGTATATTGAAATCTTGAATCCCAAATACTTTCATTTATAATGCTTGTACCATTTGC
>CANQCW010000077.1 GCA_947591055.1 uncultured Clostridia bacterium
AAAGTTCCATTTTTCCTCCAATTTTGTTAGTATCATCTAACATTATATAATTTTTATAATTGCTTTGTCAACATAATCTTAAAATATACTTCATTTTAATTGTAAAGTTTTTACAAAAAATACTAGACATTTTTATTTAAATATATTATTATATTAATATAAATCAAAAGATAATTTTAGGAGGATTATACAATGATAAATTTAAGAAAATTTATAATGGTTATTTTGTTACTTTCATTACTTTTAGTTACTTTTAATGTAGTTTCTAATGCTACTAATTTCAATATCAATCTTTCTCCAGAACAAAATGTAACAAATGAACAAAATGAAATAAATGAAGTAGAAAATACTACTACTCGCAATAATACAAATAATGAAACATCTACTAATTCATCAACAAATTCTGTAACAAACTCAGCAGTTGGAACTTCTGCAAATACAGTTTTAAATACTAATACAGTAGCCAATGTACAAACTGTAGAACAATTTGAAGATAATACATCTAGTTTTAATGCATCAAATGTTATAAATATATTACTTCTTGCAGTTGGTTTAGTTATAATATTACTTGGTGTAGCAATTTTAATTAGATTAAAAAAATAAATATATTTCAAAAAATACCACATCTAAGCGATGTGGTATTTATCTATTTTTGAAAAGATTTCATCTAAAGAAGATACCTTGTTATCTTTTATATCATTTAATCCTTTTTGCAATTTTTCTTTTAAGTCTTTTTTACTTTCTATTATTACACTATCTGGAGCTTCTTTAGCTATATATGATAATTTTAAATATTCAATAAAATCAATTACTTGACTAGTAAGTTCTTCTGGTAATGTATCTATTTCATCATATAATTTTTGCTTTTCAATAAACATATTAACTACCTCCAAAATCAATTTATATTATTATATCATTTTTTACTTTTAAAATCCACAAATTCAAATTTTTTAATATATTAATCTTTATTAGCATCTTTTAAATATCTTTCAATTTTTCTTTCTGATTCTCTTTTCTTTATATCTTCTCTCTTATCATAAAGTTTTTTACCTTTTCCAACACCAAGTTCTAATTTTACAAAATTGCCCTTAAAATATAATTGTATAGGAATCAAAGAATAACCCTTTTGAGATATTAAACCTGTTAATTTATTTATTTCTCTTCTATTAAGCAGTAGTTTTTTTGGTCTTAAAGGATCTTTATTATATATATTTCCAAAATCATAATGACTTATATTCATAGAGTATACAAAAACTTCACCATTTTTTTCTATTGTAGCATAGCTATCTTTTAAATTAACTTTACCTGCTCTTATAGACTTGATTTCTGTACCATATAAAACAATTCCTGTTTCTATTTTATCTATAATTTCGTAATTATGATATGCAGTTGGATTTTTTGCAATTATTCTATTTTGCATTATAATTTACCTTTCTTTTTTATTTCCATTTTTTTGCAATATTAAAATATTCTTTTTTATTATATTCCAAGATATTATATTTTTCAAGAACTTTGATCAATTATAACTAATTTTTACTTTAATATATTTTAAAAAGTCTAATTATAAATAATAATTTAAAAAATCTTTTATCTAAATCATATTTTAAAAAGTTCTAAGCAAATTACTTAGAACTTTTAATAAATTATGGTAATAATACTTTTATTATTCATCATCTTCATTATTATCTTCATCATGATTTTGCATATATTTGCAAATCAAAATTATAATAACAATTATGATTACTATTAATATAATCCATAACCAAACAGATAAGTTTATTCCTAAAAATTTATTTTCAGATAAATTATTTCCTGATAATAAACCATCAGTTGTCATTGTTTCTGTTGCATTTTTTGCATCTCCACCCATATCATTTAATGTTTGTGAATTTACTCCATTTTCTATCATATTTCCTTCTGTAGCCATTGTGTTATCTACCATATTTACACCATCACTTACCATGTCAGCACCATCTTTTACTACATTTCCAACCATTTGACTACCGTCTTCTACAACATTTGTTGCATCACTTACAACATTTCCAACAACTCCACCATTTTCAGTTGCAAAAGAAAATGTACTTAATAAACCAAAAATAAAAATTGATATGGCGGTTATTATTAATACTTTTTTATTCATAATAAACCTCCTTTTGACGTTTTTCGTCATTTATATTTTTAACATTTTAATTTTTATTATGCGCTAAAAAAAAATATCTTACTTGAAAATTTTTCGTTTTTTTACAAAATTTTCTCATAAGATATTATTTTAATTTAAAAAATTAAATTTAAGCTTTTCCATTTGAGCCAAAAACATCTACAATTTTATGTTTTACAGTTTCTTTAATATAATCTCTTCCCAAACCTAAATATTTTCTTGGATCAAAAACTTCTGGATTTTCAGCAAAAGTTTTTCTAATTCCTGCTGTCATAGCAAGTCTTAAATCAGTATCAACATTTATTTTTGAAACTCCTCTTTTACTTGCTTCATGTAACATTTCATCAGGTACACCTTTAGCTCCTGCCAATGTTGCACCAAATTCATTGCATATTTGAACATATTCTGGTATTACTGTTGATGCTCCATGCAAAACAATTGGAGTATCTGGCAATAATTCTTTCACTTTTTCAAGAATATCAAAACGAAGTTTAGCCTCGCCTTTAAATTTATAAGCTCCATGACTTGTTCCAATTGCAATAGCTAAAGAATCACAATTTGTTCTTTTTACAAATTCTAATGCTTCTTCAGGATTTGTAAACATACTATCTTCTTCACTAACATTAACATCATCTTCAATTCCAGCAAGCTTACCAAGTTCAGCTTCTACTACAACTCCTTTGCTGTGAGCATAATCTACAACTTGTTTTGTAAGTTCAATATTTTTTTCAAAATCATATTTTGAACCATCAAACATAACAGATGTATAACCACTATCTACACATAACTTGCAGGTTTCAAAATCTGGACCATGATCTAAGTGAAGTGCAACTTCTACATCATGTTCTTCTAGTCCTGCTTCAATCATATGTTTTAAATAAGGAATCCTTGCATATTTTAGTGCGCTTGAAGATGTTTGAAGAATTACAGGTGAGCTTTCTTCTGCTGCAGCATCTAATATTGCTTGCACAAATTCCATATTATTTATATTAAATGCACCAATAGCAAATTTTTCTTCTATTGATTTTTTAAACATTTCTTTTGTCGTTACTAATGGCATAATTTTAAACCTCCTAAAATACACATAATGTGATTTTTAAATAAAAATAGAGGCTTTAAAGACAATTCCTTCAAGCCTCTTATTATTTTATTTTTTTAAACTTTTTTCCATAATATATCTAAGCCATCTTCTATAGTTTTGTCTTCTAATTTTTCTTTTTTATTCTTTTTTCCAGATTTATTTGATTTCATAGAATCAGATTGAATTTTATCTGTCCATAAAAATGCTAAAAATGAGATAAGAGTAAAAATTTCATCAACTAGAACACATGTTGCTAATGTATTTACAGATTCTAATGTAGATAATGTAAGTTCTACTGTATGACAAACTAATATTGCCAAGAAACATAAAAGCATTATACATGTTACTGTATTAGATTTGTTATTTCTAGCTAAATATAAGCATAATAAAAATAATACAATAGCAGCTATTAAATAAAATGGTTGAGTAAAATCAATAATTGGCATAATTACTTCCTCCTTTGTTAAATCTATAAATATATTACATTATTAATTCATAATTTTCAATGTATTTTTTGTTATTTTTATATTACATTATTATTACATACTTAAAATTAATCATTTTAATTTTTCTTCAATAAAATTAGCAAGTTCTTGTGCTTTTTTTGCAATGTAATCTTGATTCTCTCCTTCAATCATTACTCTAACTAATGGCTCAGTACCAGATGCTCTAATAAGAACTCTTCCATTTCCTGAAAATTCTTTTTCTAATTCCTCTATCTTTTTATTAATTTCTTCGTCTTCATTAAATATATATTTCTTTTCATTAGAAACTTTAGCATTAATTAATACTTGAGGATATATTTTTATTATACTAGCTAATTCAGAAATTTTTTTATTTTTTTCAAATGCAACCATTAAAAGCATTAAAGATGTAAGAATTCCATCTCCTGTTGGATTATAATCCAAAAATATTATATGTCCAGATTGCTCTCCTCCAATTATATAATCGCTTTTAAGCATTTCTTCAAGTACATATCTGTCTCCAACTTTTGTTTCCACAAAATTAATATCGTTTTCTTTGCAAAATTTTCTTAAACCTAAATTACTCATAACAGTTGCAACTATTGTATTATTTTTTAGTTTATTATTTTCTTTTAAATATTTTGATATAATTGCTAGAATTATGTCTCCATCAATTAAATTTCCTTTTTCATCAATTGCTAGACATCTGTCACCATCACCATCATAAGCAATTCCAAGATTACAATTATTAGCAACAACAAATTTCTTTAGCATATCTAAATGTGTAGAACCACAATTTGAATTGATATTAATTCCATTAGGTGTATTATTAATTATGTAATGCTTGATTCCAAGTGCAGTAAAAACTTTTTCTGCAATAACAGAAGTCGCACCATTAGCAGTATCAATTGCAACTGAAAAATTGTTTTTATCAAAATTTTCAAAAATATCCTCAAAATTTTTTCTAAAGAAATATAAATATTCATCTAGTAAATCTTCTCTAATTTCTGATAC
>CANQCW010000078.1 GCA_947591055.1 uncultured Clostridia bacterium
GAAACAGTAGATGTTGTTTCAAGATATCAAAATAGAAAAAATCCGCTTCTTAGAGATTTAATAAAAATAATGATATTAAATAGAATATTTGGTAATAACAATTATAATAGACCACCAAGACCACCTTATCCAAATTTTAGCAGAGAAATTTATAGTCCTTATGTAGTACAAAACAATCAAGAACCAAGTTATAAGCCAGTTGATGCTAACCCATATAGCAAATATTTAAAGAATAAACCTAAGACATATTTTGATACTCCATATCCAGAAGAAGGTTGACAAATAAAATATTGTTTTGTAAAATTAATTGAATATTAACTAAAGGAGATTTTTAACTTGAAATTAACAGAAGATAAAAAAAGAGAGATTTCTAAAAAAAATATGAAATTGTATCCAACTTATATTATGTTTGCATATGACTTTTTATTTTTTTATGGAATAAAAGTAATGTTTTTTAGTGAAATTAAAGGAATAGCAGATTCTCAAATTTTGCTTTCAACTTCACTATATGCAATATTTTATGTACTTATGCAATTTCCATCAAGTATTATAGTAAGCAAATTAGGAAGAAAGAATACTATTGTGCTTGGAAACATAATTAATATATTATCAATAATATTGTTTATGACTTTTAAAACCTTTAATGGATTAGTTTTAGCAGAAATAATTAGTGCAATAGGCTTTTCACTTAAAAGTTTATCTGAATCAAATTTATTAACTATATCAATTCCAAAGTCAAGCAATTCAAATGATATATTTACTAACATAGACAAAAAAGGGATGTCAAGATTTTATGTATTTTCAGCTGTTTCTACAATATTGTCAGGATGGCTTTATAAAATAAACCCATATCTTCCAATGACATTTTGCCTAATATCAGCATTTATTGCAACAATGATGTCATTTAACTTTGGAGATTTGGAAGCAGAAAAGTCAGATGATATTAGTCTTAAAGAATATGTTAAAGAATTGAAAAAAGGATATAAATTTACAATTAAATCAAAAAGACTTCGTGCTCTATTACTTGCAGTAGGAGTAATTTGCGGAATAATATCAGTAATAGAAACTTATCAATTAGTATTACTTCAAGATATTGGAATATCATCAGTTGAAGTTACATTAATATATGCTTTATATGAAATATCAAAAGCTATATTCTCATTAAACGCAACAAAATTTAATAAGAGATTTAAAAATAAATCTATAACAAATATTTTAGGAATGTTCTCGTTTTGCTTAATTTTCTGTGGAATTTTAGCTTTGCTTTCAATTCCAATGGGAGTAAAAATTGCTTTAATTATAGTGCTTATACTAACAATGGGAGCAATGAACGGAACATCACAAATACTTTCAAAAAAATATTTGAATAGTTTTACAAATGAAAAAATACTAACTTGCATATATTCAGCAAAAGGCGTATCAGATAATGTTTTTAGAACAGTAATTACAAGTGTAGGTTCGTTAATTTTATCAATTACTGAAATAGATGTTGCATCAGTAGTTGTAGGACTTATACTTATAGTATTAACATTTTTCATATCAATGTATATGGAAAATAAAGTTGGGCTATCTCCAGACGAATATACTCAAAAAGATATTTATATAAAATAAAATTTTTTGAATAATTTAAAATCTGAATCATATAATATTAGTAAGCTAACATAAAAGGAGAATAAAATGGTTACAGATATGAATTATTGGAGTAAAGTAATAAAGCGTATTTTCAGTCTTGCGCTTACACTAATACTCTTGATATTTATATTAAGATTATCTGTATTTTATACACCATTTCTTATATCATTTGTGTTAGCTCTTTTTTTTGAGCCATTAATAAAAAAATTAATGAAAAAATTCAAATGGACAAGACGAGCAAGCTCTATATTAATCATTAGTATATCAATAGCGCTAATAGTTGCAATTGTTGGATGGGGAATAGTAACTCTATTTAATGAGGCAACAAATTTATTAGCAAATTCAGGAGAATATATAAATAAAATACAAAATATAGTTGATAACATTACTAAAAACAGTAGTCTTTTAGAAAAGTTGCCAACAGAGCTATATACAGGACTTCAAAATTCACAAGGAGAACTTATTAATACTGTATCTAGTTGGATAACAAACTTACTTGTTAATATAAAAGATTGGATATTAAAAATTCCAAATCTAATAATGACTATATTTTTCGTAATAATTTCATTATATTTTATGTGTACAGATAAAATATATATAATCGACCAATTAGAGCATCATTTGCCAGATATATGGACTAAAAACTTATCAAAATATATTCATAAAATAACAACAAAGCTTGGCCATTATATAAAAGCAGAAGCAACACTTATTTTTATTACATTTTTAATATCTCTAGTAGGGCTTACAATATATAAAATGTTTGGATTAAATGTAGGATTTCCACTTTTAATAAGCCTTGGAATAGCATTTGTAGATGCATTGCCAATATTAGGCTCAGGAGCAGTAATGGCACCTTGGGCAATAATAGAAGTAATTAATGGAGATATAAGATTTGGAGTTGCAATTATTATATTGTGGGCAATAATGGGAATAGTAAGAAATATTTTAGAGCCAAAACTAGTAAGTAAACATATAGGAATCCACCCAGTATTTACTATAATTTCAATGTATACAGGATATAAATTAATAGGATTTTTTGGGATGATTTTAGGACCAATATTTTTGATAGTTCTAAAAGAAATATATACTCCTTTAATTGATAAAGGAGTATTAAGAAGTATATTTGATAGAGATAGCTGATTTTATAGAGAAGGAGGATAAACATATTCATCTTCAGGAATTTGACTTAAGTTAATATCTATAACATTTAAAATAGGCATTACACCTTTGTAATCACCTTTTGAAATAGTACCAGTAACTTCAACCCACTCACCGTCTTCAAAATCAGCAGCATTTTTGCACTCAGTTAAAATTCCAACAACAACTCCACTATTTGCAGAATTTAATACCATTGTCCTAGAAAGTACGAATTGAGTATTATTAAAATCCGGCATCCTATAAACATATCCACAGATTTTAACTTTTATACCAACATAGCTATCAATATTTTCATGACAATCCTTTAAAAAGTTTGTGTAATCATTACTTGTAATTTCAATAATTTCATTATTTTCTTGCTCTTCAGCAATTTTTCCTTCTTCTTTAGAAGAATTGTAAATTGAGCGAATAGAAAAAAATAGTAAAAGAATAATTAATAAAACAGCTATAAAAATTAATATTTTTGACATTTTATTTTTACCTAAACTAAAATTATGAATAAACATAAAAGCCCTCACTTTCATTTATATTGGTCAAACTTATTTTACTTAAATTTATTAGATGAGTTTTTAAAATATTCATATTATAATAAAATCGCAAAAAACTTGATATTTTTACAATTTTATGGTAAAATATATAATGTTATTACAAAAAAAGAGATTAAGAGAAAGGAGGCAAAGAATTATGACTTTAAATGACATTATTGCTGCTTTTTATTCTAATAAAGAAAGATTAGAAAAAGCTAGTAATAACGACAATAGTGATTTTAAATTTAACTTTAATAAATCAATAGATATTTTAAATAGATTTAAAGAATTTAAATCTGCTTTTTTGCAGAAAAAATCATTGGTTGTAACAAATGGTAATCCATATATTACAATAATTCTTTGCATGCAAGCAATTTCTCAAAATATCTCATTATGTATAAATGTTCAAGATACAATGTTTGAACTAAATAGCACTATTGTTAATATTTTTGATAGTTACTTAAATGAAGATGGACCTAAAATTGCAAAATATATGACTGTAGATGAATTTAAAAGTGCAAATGTTGATGATATTGTTGTAATTGATGATAAATCAAAATTTTATTTTTTAAGAGATGAACTAAAAATAAAAGTAAGATATGTTTCTCTTTTAAATATTGATTTATATACTGATTCAGATGAACAGACTTCATTAACTAATACTATAAATGAATATTGCAATCAAAGATATATTGGTCTTGATATTCATAAAAATCAAACAATAGATGATTTTGTTGAAGAAACAAATAAATACGAAGGAGGCAATGTCGCATTAATTTTGACAAAAGAAAATGTTAATCAAATGGATATATATGATAAGCTACCAGATAAAAAGGTTTATTTTAACTGTAATCCATTTGCAAAAATAGAAGTAGACGTTGCACTTAAAAATTTATTAAAATAATGTTAAAAAAACATTGCAAAATTGCTAATTAAGTGATATAGTAATGAAGATTATATATTTTGTAAAATTTAAATTTATTAATTAACGCAAAATAAAAATACAGGAAAGAGGAAACATAGATGAAATTATTTAAGTCTTATAGTGAAAAAGAAGTAAAAAGAATAATGCCATTAGTAAAAAAAATTAATGATTTAGAACCAGAAATTCAAAAACTTACAGATAGTGAGCTTAAAGAAAAAACTACATACTTTAAAAAATTATTAAGTGAAGGAAAAACTTTAGATGACATACTTCCAGAAGCTTTTGCAGTTGTTAGAGAAGCAGCAAAAAGAGTTATTGGAATGAGACATTTTGATGTTCAATTAATTGGTGGTATTATACTTCA
>CANQCW010000079.1 GCA_947591055.1 uncultured Clostridia bacterium
TCTATCTTTTATTATATCTAAGTAAAAACTACTCATATCAACTACACAGAATTGATTTATATCATGATAACAATTTCCAAATTCATAATTATCATAATCTTTTATACAATCTTTTATCAATTTATTAAGTCTTGTAAGTGCCCATTTATCAATCTCTTGTAAATTATCATATTCTACCATATCTTTGTCTGGATCAAAATCTGATGTATTTCCTAAAATAAATCTTGCTGTATTTCTTATTTTTCTATATACATCTGAAATTCCTTTTAATATATCATCTGATAAGTTTACATCCATTGAATAATCTGAAGATAAAGCCCAAAGTCTTAATATATCTGCACCATATTTGTTTGATACATCTATTGGTGATACACCATTTCCTAAAGACTTAGACATCTTTCTTCCTTGTCCATCAACAACAAATCCACAGCAAAGTACCTCTTTATAAGGTGCTACACCTTTGCAAGCAACTGATGTTAAAAGTGATGATTGGAACCAGCCTCTATATTGGTCATTTCCCTCTAAATATAAGTCTGCTGGATAGTCTAATCCTCTTTCTACTAACACGCTTTGATGTGTTGAACCTGAATCAAACCAAACGTCCATAATATCTGTTTCTTTTTTGAATTCTGTGCAACCACATTTAGGACATTTTGCACCATCAGGCATTAAGTCTTTAGCGTCCATATCCCACCAACAGTTAGTTCCTTTTTCTTTAACTAGTTCTTGCAATTTTGAGATAGATTCTTCTGTAACATAAGGCTCTTCACACTCTTTGCAATAATATATTGGAAGTGGAACTCCCCAAGTTCTTTGTCTTGAAATGCACCAGTCATTTCTTCCTTTTATCATTTCAGACATTCTTTCTTCTCCCCAATCTGGGTGCCATTTAACAGTTTTTATTGCTTCTAAAACTTCTTTTCTAAATCCGTCTATTGATGCAAACCATTGTGGTGTTGCTCTAAAGATTATTGGCTTCTTACATCTCCAACAATGTGGATAAGAGTGGCTTATAGGAGCTTTCTTCAAAAGATATCCATTTTCTTCAAGCCATACTGTTATTTCTTTATTTGATTTTGCATAGAACAGTCCTGCAAAAGGTCCTGCTCCTTCTGTTTGATGACCTTTATCATCAATTAAAGCATACATTGTTAGATTATCTTTTTGTCCTTGAAGATAGTCCTCTTTACCATAAGCAGGAGCTGTATGAACAGCACCAGTTCCCTCAACTAGATCAACATTTACAGTAGTTTCACTGCCAAGAACAACTTTAGATGTTCTATCTAAAAATGGATGCTTACATAAAATGCCTTCTAGCTCTGCTCCTTTAAACTTCTTTATTTCTTTATAGTCTTCTATTTCGGCAATTTTCATTACTTTTTCTACTAGCTCTGTTGCTAATATTAATTTTTCTTTTCCTGTATCTACTATGCTATATTCAAAATCAGCTCCAATAGTAATTCCAGAGTTTCCAGGAAGTGTCCAAGGAGTTGTTGTCCAAATTACTACAAAGGTATTTTCTTTATCAAATAATCCTTTAGAATCTTCTACTGGAAATTTAACATATATTGATTCTCCAGTAACGTCTTTATATTCTATTTCAGCCTCTGCTAATGCTGTTTCACAATCTGTGCACCAATAAACTGGTTTTAAACCTTTATAAATATAACCCTTTTTGTACATATCTCCAAATACACCAAGTTGTCTTGCTTCTAGTTTTGGATCATAAGTTATGTATGGATTATCCCAATCACCTAAAACTCCTAATCTCTTAAATCCTTCTGTTTGTATATCTTTGTATTTTTCTGTAAATTCTTTGCAAGTATTTCTAAATTGAGTTACTGGTATTTTGTTTCTGTCTAAGCCCAATTTTTCAATAGCCTTTTTTTCTGTTGGCATACCATGTGTATCATATCCTGGTACATAAGGAGAATAATACCCTTGCATTGATTTATATCTTACAATTGTATCTTTTAAAATTTTATTTAAAGCATGACCTGCATGTATCTCTCCATTTGCATAAGGAGGTCCATCATGTAGCACAAAATGTTTGTGTCCTTCATTTTTCTTTAAAACTTTTTCATATAAACCATTTTCAAAAACAGCATCTAGTATTGTAGGCTCTTTTTCTGGAAGATTTCCTCTCATTGGAAAATCTGTTTTTGGTAGATTTAATGTTTGACTATAATCCTTTTTCTCTTCGCTCATTTTTCCTTCCTTTCTAAAGATTGATACTTTTCCTAAAATCAAAAAAGCTTTCACCTATATAACTATAGGACGAAAGCCGTGGTACCACCTAAATTCATTGATATTTAATCAATCTCATTTGTTATTAACGCAAACATAACGGCTCAGCTTACTATTATTTCACCTAAGCAACTTATATAAGTGATAATAAATAAATGGTTTCTTACTAGCATCTCACCACCACTAGCTCTCTTAAAAGACCTATTTTATTTACCGTGTCTTATATGTTGTTTTTAAATATTATAGTTGATATTTTAACACGTTTTATTAATTAATGCAACTGTTTTTTTATATTTTGAAAATATTTCATTTTAATTGACTAATTTTAAATAAACAAATATAATAATTTCAAATTAAATAATTTGGAGGTAATTATGACACCACATATTGAATCTAAAAAAGAAGATATTGCAAAAATAGTTTTGATGCCTGGAGACCCATTGAGAGCAAAATATATAGCTGAAAATTTTTTAACTGATGTACGACTTATTAATTCAGTTAGAAATATGTATGCTTATACTGGAAAATATAATGATAAAGAAATTACTGTTTTTGCATCTGGTATGGGTATGCCAAGTATAGGAATTTATTGTTATGAACTATTTAAATTTTATGATGTTGAATATATTATAAGGCTTGGAACATGCGGAGCATATATTCCTGAAATAAATCTTTTAGATACGATTTTAGTAGAAAGTAGTTATACAGAGGGCAATTTTGCACATAGCTTAACTGGAGAAGATTGTCATGTAATTGAAGCAAATAAAGATTTAAATAATTTGATTGAACAATCTGCTTTAGATGAAAATATTAAGTTATTTAAAGGAAATATAATATGTAGTGAAGTTTTTGATTATTATGTTAAAGATTTTGATGAATTTAAAGCTTGTTTTCCACAAGATATGCACATTATCGGAGCAGAAATGGAATCATTTGCTTTATTTTATACAGCTAAATATTTAAATAAAAAAGCTTCTTGTTTGCTTACAGCAGTTGATTCAAGATTTAAAGATGAAGAAATTACAAGTTCAGAAAGAGAAAAATCTTTAAATAGTATGATTAAACTTGCTTTAAAATCTATTGAAAAAATACCTTCTTTAGAAAAATAAATTTAATAAAAGGAAATCTTTTAAGTTTAAAGATTTCCTTTTATTTTTATTTAAATTATGTTGGTTTATATGTATTTATGATATTCCAATAAATGCATAGCAGTATGTACCTTGTACACTCATACTTATTTTATTGCCTTTAACCAGATTATCGTTATAAACTAATAAAAACTTAGGTTCAACTTGACTCGATCCCATATAATAGTCTGTCAACATGGTTTTCGCTCCACTATTTAATTTCATATTAACGTAACTTTCATCATTATCGCCTGCACCACTAACAATTCCCAAAATTAATTTATATGTTGAGACATCTTCTTCTGTTACTTCATATTCATAATTTAGCCAGTTTCCATGATTTACTCCTGTCGTTTCTCCTTTTCCGAGTTTTTAATACTTTAAATTTGATTTCATTGCTAACCTTAGCTTTTATTTTACTACTGATATCATAATAACCTGCTTGTGGTACTGTTAGAGTTGTATATGCACCATCGCTTGATGCTTCATTTGTGGTAACTGTCTTTCCACTATTATTTGTCATGCTTCCTGTTACTTGGTCTCCATTTACCCATGCTTTTTTAGTATCTAATATTTGCGCTGCTGCTGCATCTCCTGGTGTTTGACTTGCTAAATCTTTTGCAGTTATTCTTCCTCCACTTGTATATCCTGCTGGTATTATTTTTTCTTCTCCTGCACTTAATTTTTCGTTTATTGCTCCATTATCTGGCATTTGTCCTGTTAATAATGATCCATCTTGTGCTAAATATGTTTTACCTTGTAATACATCTTGCTCTTTTGCTGTCATTTCATTACTTAATGTTACTATATCACTTATTGCCTCTACATACTTTCCATCTGTATCATATACTTTTACTCTTACATAATAACTTTTTCCTAAATCTAGATTTTCAAATGTATATGTATATTCTGTTTCTTCCTCTGCTCCTTCTGTTCCTTCTAATTCTTCTTCACTTGGTACCCACGTTTTTCCATTATCTATACTTAATTGTATTTTACTTGCTTCGCCTTCTATTGTTAAATTTACTTTTATTGTTTGTTC
>CANQCW010000080.1 GCA_947591055.1 uncultured Clostridia bacterium
ACTTTGCTTAAATTAGGAATTTATGAAATCATATATACAAAATTACCATATAAAGTAGTAATTAATGAAGTTGTAGAACTTGCTAAAACATATGGTGATGATTCTTCAAAATCATTTATTAATGGAGTTCTTGCAAGCATAGTAAAAGAATATATAGAAAAGTAAAAAGGTAAAGTATTAAATGGATATAAAACCAATAACTGTTGAAGAACTAAATAAATACATAAAAAATAAAATAGATGGTGATGAGTTTTTAAATAATGTATATGTAAAAGGTGAAATTTCAAATTTCAAATTGCATTATACAGGACATATGTATTTTACTTTAAAAGATGAAAAATCTCTTGTAAAATGTATTATGTTCAAAAGTTATACAGGATATTTAAATTTTATGCCCAAAGATGGAATGAAAGTTTGCATCTTGGGCTCTGTTTCGGTGTTTGAAAGAGATGGTGTATATCAAATATATGCTAAAGCAATGAAACAAGATGGAATCGGTACACTTTATGAAGCTTATGAAAAATTAAAAGCAAAATTGGAGGCAGAAGGATTATTTGATAAAGAACATAAAAAGAAAATACCAATGTTTCCTAAAACAATAGGAGTTTTAACATCATCAACAGGAGCAGTTATAAGAGATATAATAAATGTTGGTGTAAGAAGAAATCCAAATGTTCATATAAGACTTATTCCAGTACCAGTTCAAGGACCTGGAGCTGAAAAAGATATAATTCAAGGAATAAAAGAATTTAATGAAAAAAAGCTAGCAGATGTTATAATCTTAGGAAGAGGTGGAGGGTCTTTAGAAGACTTATGGCCATTTAATGAAGAAGCTCTAGCTTACGCAATATATGAGTCAGAAATACCAATAATTTCTGCTGTCGGTCATGAAACGGATTTTACAATAGCAGACTTTGTAGCAGATCTAAGAGCGCCAACTCCATCAGCTGCAGCAGAGCTTGCAGTACCAAATATAGAAGATGTAAAATATACAATATCAACGTATGAAAGTAGATATAAAACATCATTAAAAAGAAAAATACAGCTAATGAATTTAAGATATGAAAAATGTATGACAAGAAGAGTATTTAAAGAACCAATGCAAAAGGTAAATGAAAAATATATCTTAATTGATAACTTAGTAAAGAAATTAAATACAAATATTACTGATGTATTAAATAAAGCAAAATTAAATCTAAGTAAAAATGCTACAAGAATAGACGCTTTAAGCCCAATGAAAATAATAGCAAGAGGATATACTATATCAGAAAAAGATGGCAAAATTGTAAAGAGTGCAAAAGAAGTAAATGTTGGAGATTTAGTTGAGTTAAAATATATTGATGGTAATATAAAAGCAAATGTAATAGAAAAAAATGAGAGGAAGTAGTTTAATGAAGGAAGATATTAATTTTGAAGATGCAATGGAAAAGCTAGAAAAAATAGCAGAAGAACTTGAAAGTGAAGATTTAAGTTTAGATGCATCTGTAAAGAAATTTGAAGAAGGTATGGAATTATCAAAAAAATGTAATGAGATATTACAAAATGCTGAAAAGAAGATAACTGTACTTATAAATGGAGAAGAGCAAAATTTTTCTGTAAATAATGAAGAATAAAAGAAAGGAATGAGATATTCTATGAAAGATATTGATATTGCAAGAAGTACAAAACTAAAAAAAATAACAGAAATTACAAATGAACTAAATATTCCAGAAGAATATATAGAACAATATGGTAAATATAAAGCAAAAATATCTCTAGATTATTTTGAAAAGTTAAAAGATAAAAAAGATGGAAAACTTATATTAGTAACAGCAATTAATCCAACACCATTAGGAGAAGGTAAAACCACAGCATCAATAGGTCTTTCAGATGGTCTAAATGAAATCGGAAAAAAATCTATTTTAGCATTAAGAGAACCATCATTAGGACCAGTGTTTGGAATAAAAGGAGGAGCAACAGGTGGAGGCTATTCACAAGTAGCTCCAATGGAAGAAATCAATCTTCATTTTACAGGTGATATACACGCAATTACAACAGCTAATAATTTATTAAGCGCAATTATTGATAATCATATATTTCAAGGAAATAGTCTAAATATAGAAAAAGTTACGTGGAAAAGATGTTTAGATTTAAATGATAGAATTTTAAGAAAAGTAGAAGTTGGTTTATCTAAAGAAAAAAATATGACTCCAAGAGAAGATGGATTTGATATTACAGTAGCATCAGAAATAATGGCAATATTTTGCTTAGCAAGTGATTTAGACGATTTAAAAAGAAGATTAGGAAATATAGTAATCGGATACAATAAAGACGGAAAAGAAGTAACATGTAGAGATTTAAAAGCAGAAGGAAGCTTAGCCGTAATATTAAAAGATGCATTAAATCCAAATATAGTACAAACATTAGAGCATAATCCAGCAATAATTCATGGAGGACCATTTGCAAATATAGCACATGGTTGCAATAGTATTATTGCAACAAAAATGGCAAGAAAGATGGCAGATTATGTAGTAACAGAAGCGGGATTTGGAGCAGATTTAGGAGCAGAAAAATTCTTAAATATAAAATGTAGAAAAATGGAAACATCACCAGATGCAGTAGTAATAGTTGCAACAATGAGAGCATTAAAATATCATGGTGGGGCAAGTAAAGAAGATTGTTCAAATAAAAATATAGGAGCATTAGAAGTAGGAATACATAATTTACTAAAACATATAGAAAATATGAAAAACTTTGGTCTAAATCCAATAGTTGCAATAAATAAATTTGAAAATGATTTAGAAGAAGAAATAGAAATTTTAGCAAATAAATTAGAACAAGAAGAAGTTCAATATAGCTTGCTAGAAAATTGGGCAAAAGGTGGAAAAGGAGCAGTAGATTTAGCTCAAAAAGTAGTGAAAATATGTGAAATGCCACATAAATTTAAAAATACTTATGAATTAGAAGATAGTATAAAAACGAAAATAGAAAAAGTAGCAAAAGGAATATATGGCGCAGAAGGTGTAGAATATACTGAAGAGGCAGAAAAACAAATAGAAAAAATAGGAAATGTAAAAGTACCAATATGTATTGCAAAAACACAATATTCATTATCAGATGATCAAAAAAATCTTCTATGTGATAAACCATTTAAAATAACAGTTACATCAGTAGAATTAAAGACAGGTGCAGAATTTGTTGTAGTAAAAACAGGAAAAATAATGACAATGCCGGGTTTGCCAAAAAATCCAGCAGCTGAAAATATAGATTTAGATGAAAATCATAATATAGTAGGGATTTTCTAAAAAATTGTATAAAATAACCTTTTCTGGAAAAAATGTGATGTAAAGAAAAGGTTATTTTTAGTTTGGAAGAAATTAAACTTTCATTTCTATTTGAGCCTTTGAATAAAACAAGGAAGGAATAGAATTTTATGAAAAATAAATATAAAATCGGAGTATTGCTACTAATTGCTATTATATTATTTGTAACTTATAATATATTGCTAAGAAATCAAGAATCGTATGCACTTTCTAAATATGGCTCAAGAGGAGATGAAGTAAAACAAATACAAACAAAATTAAAAAATTGGGGATATTATAGTGGAAATGTAGATGGAATATATGGGAGTGCAACACTTTCAGCCGTAAAATATTTTCAAAGAAAAAATGGATTAACAGCAGATGGAATTGCTGGAACAAAAACATTACAAGCATTGGGAATATATAATTCATCATCAAGTAAAAATACAAGCTCAAATTCAACTACAAATTCAAGTAATCTAAACTTGATAAGTAGATTCGTTTATGCAGAATCAAGAGGAGAACCTTATACAGGACAAGTTGCAGTAGCAGCAGTAATATTAAATAGAGTAAAAAGTAGTTTGTTTCCAAACACAGTATCAGGGGTAGTATATCAATCAGGAGCCTTTACATGTGTATCAGATGGACAAATAAATTTATCGCCAGATGCAACAGCTAAAAAAGCAGCACAAGATGCAATAAATGGTTGGGATCCAACTTATGGAGCACTATACTATTTTAATCCAAATACAGCAACAAGTGCATGGATATGGTCAAGACCAATGACAATAACAATTGGAAATCATAGGTTTTGCAAATAAAGAATAATTACTGTAAAAGATAATATTAAAAAATTAAAGAAAAAGTTGACAAATTAACCTAAAGTATTGTATAATTAATAACTGTAAACCGCCTAAGTCGGGTAACTAAATTCTTAAATATTCTATATTTTAAGATACCTTGCATTTATGCTTAGCGAGTATTGGTAAGAGGAGGTTAAAAAAAGTGTACGCAATAATTGAAAGCTGTGGAAAACAATACAAAGTTCAAGAAGGAGACGTAGTATTCTTTGAAAAATTAGATGCAGAAGAAGGAAAAAAAGTTACATTTGATAACGT
>CANQCW010000081.1 GCA_947591055.1 uncultured Clostridia bacterium
AGTGGTAAATACATACCCATATGAGATTTGCCCTCATTCCTCTTTTTAGAGAATCACCCCTTTACATCACGTTAGCCAGACGAAAGTTTCATTATTTGTACTTACAACTTGCTATTCAATTTTCAATGTACTATAAATAGAAAATAATTATATTAATGTTTTATTTTCTATCTTGATAAATTGATTATAAGATGCTAAAATACTGTTGTAAATAGATATAAGAGATTTACTTGTCAAAAATTTTATGGAGAAAAAGGCTGATTTAAAAGAAAGATTAGAACGAATTAATAAATATTCTAATAATTCTATTGTAAGAAAATTAAGTACAGAAGAACAAATTAGATTTGAGTTATTTAAAATAATTCAAATATGACTTTTCTTTATTTATATTATCATTTGAGTAATTTTTATTTCTTCTTTCATTATGTCTAAATATTCCTTTCAAATTTTCTCTCTTGTATTTTGTATTTCTTATTATCGCATAACTCATTTTTTCTCTCCTTGCTTGTGCTAATAAACACACTAAAATTTATATTTACTTTGTTTTTTAACCAGTGTTGTAACACAACTACAACACTTTTTTATGCTATTCGCAAAAAGTGTTAGTTGTGTCATGGAAAATAAAATTTCCCCACACCCCATTTCATAAAAAATACTTTTTAGTATTTTTTATGTTTTAGCCTAAATTTGCTTTCTTACAACTTTAGGCTAAAAAAATAAAGCCTCAAGATTTTACACTTAAAGCTTTACTGATTTTATTATTTAATTACCAATCCCAATTTCACAACTGGATTCTTTTCTGCTAGGAAAACCTTCTTTATTTCAATACTTTTAGGAATAACTTGTCTAACTGGCATAGCCATATAATTGCCGTAACGAAAACAAAGTTTTCGACGTCAATTTATTTCTACCGTTCTTTAGTGTTAATTCCGTGTGTACTGTGCTTTTGCTTACTCCGAACTTTTTCGCTGCACCTCTTACTGTATCTTTTGAATCTATTATGTACTGCGCTAAAAGTATTACACGCTTTTCAATTATATCGTTTTTCATGTAAAACCCCCATGTTAATTCTTTTGATTAATTGTATTCGGTTTCTTTTTACATTAGAACGATATTATTTTATTAATTTAAAATATGAGATCTAATCTTTTAGACCCCACATTTTACTATAATTAACATTTTTTCACTTCACGATTTCTAATTTTTTTACCTTTCAAATTTTTCTATTTTTCTTATATTTAATCCCATTATTAAGATGGATAGTGTTAATAAAACCATAACAATATTTAATATTATTTGATTTCCAATAATACCAGCTATCAAAAGCATAGTATATCCTGTTATTCTACCTAAATTCAATATGCACTCTCTTCCAGAAAAAAATTCAACTATACACATCTTCTTTATTTGCTTATTATCTTTTAAGTGTTTCCATGTTTTTATTAAATTAAATTTTGATAAATTAGTATCTTTTTCTTTCTTTATCAAAAAAGATAATAAAGTTTGTATTGATGAGATAATTGCAATTATTATAGCTGTCAATTCATAGTTTGTAATCGTTATAATAGAACCTAATAAAATAGGACATAATATTCCAATAGCAGAAGATACTACTTTAGATTTTACCATATAAGACAATTTCTGACAACAATTTTATGGGTTATAAAAAAATGTCTATTTAAAAGAATAGACACAAAATTTATAATTTTTATTTTATTACCAATCCCAACTTCACAACTGAACTTTTTTGTTAAAAAAATTGTAATTTACATAAATTTGTGATATAATTTTTTTAATTTCTAGTATTTTACTAGATTTAACCTTTATAATCTCCTTTTGGAGTTGACATATGTAACAAATAAACAATCTTAATAAATATTAAAAGGAGGACTTTATATGATACTCGAAGAGCGGTATTTACCATTAAAAGAGGCTGGCAATATTTTTAAACTTGTTGCAGAAGAACTTAGTGCAAATGTACATACACAAATCATAATTTGCAATGATATTTTAAATGAATTGAAATTAAATAATTGTGATTATAATGTATATCTCCATAATTATTTGGATAAGCATAATGTAAGTGAATGGTATACATTACATGAAGATCATGCCTTTTCTCCTGAAATATCAAGATTAGGAATAAAGTCATTCTGTCATAATTATTCACATTTAACCAGATTTTATTTTCGTGGTTATAACTTTTCTGATAAATCTCGTATTTTCAGAGAATTTATTTCTTATGAATATGAAATACAGAGAATTTTAACAATTGAAGTATCATAATTAATTAACAATTTAAAAAGGGAAATTATTACATATAATTTCCTTTTTCTTTTTGTCTTAAATTAATTAAATAATAAGCTAATCCTATTTGTAAAATCATAAACATTGCTGACAGTCCAAACATATACTTTAGTCCAATTTCATACATTATTCCACATAAGAATACACCAACAGATTCTCCTAAAAATTTTATTATGTATCTAAAATTCGTATATCTCAATTGATATTCGTTTTCAACTCTATTAATATAATACCCATCACAGATATTTTCATATGCTGTAGATATTAATAATGACCAAGTTATTGCTATTAATGTTATTAATACATTATTAGATAAAAATGCTATTATATATGCTATAAATCTTATTCCAAATTTTATTGTTATTGTTACATAGTCATTTTTTGGTGTTAAATATTTTAATGCCAATATACCAATCAAATCTGCTATTAATCCTATTATTAATAAGTAGTTTGTAGCATTGCTAACTGAAAATCCTAAATAATTTGTAAAAGTTAACATTTTCAATCCTAAAGCAGTTGACATTGCTATATTACCAATAAAAGTATAAATTATATATATAACTTGAATTTTACTTTTTAATATATACTTGATTAGTGGCTTTTCTTTTTCCTTTTTTATGTCATTTGATTTTTCTACTCTTAAATTTACATTTGTTATTATTGCTATTCCTAAAAAAATTATTGATATAAATAAACAAATATTGTAGTTTACAAAAATACCTATAATTGTTTTTCCAATTAACATTCCGCCTATTAATACACCAACATCTCTAAATAAATACTCAGTTAATTTCCTTTTACTATATATAGTATTGTTTTTTAATATTGTAGTTATTAATGGATATATACTACTTATTATTATATATTCTGTCAATACATCTATTGCAATTGAAATATTTATCGAGATAGTATTTGATGAATTATTTAATTTTAGCAACATCAACATATTAAAAAATTTTACCAATAAGGTAAATGTTATAAAGGATTTTAATTTATCTGTTTTTATATATTTTCCTACAAGCATTATTCCTAATACACTTATAAATGTTCCAATACTTATTATATTACTTATACCAGTTACTGAAAAGTTATTAGCTTCTAACCAAAGTTGTCTAAAATTTCCCCATAGTCCAACTGATATACTAAAAAATGCAAGCATTACTAATATTTGATTTTCTTTTTTTAATTTACTCATTTGTTTCCCCTTTGTACTGTTTAATTATCTTGATTTGTCACATTTAAAAAAAATTATTTATATATTAAAGCTGTATATGACATTTTACTGTTAGCAATTTTATCAATCCTATTTCTCTAAATCTTTCCACATTTCATCTAAATCAGTATATCCTTTGCTTAATCCTATTCCCTTTTCTGCATCTTCAATAGCTTTTGTAGTTTCAGTATTTAATTTTGGTACTTTTATTTCAAATGGAATACTTTCAGTTAAAATTATTTGTCTTAATAACATATTGATAACATTTGTAAAATTTGTTCCTAAATAATCAAGAGTTTTCTTTGCTTGTTCTTTTACTTTTTCATCTACATTTACATTTATTGTAGCCATAATATTACCTCCATAATATATTATATGTATATTATAGCATATTATCAATATATTATACATTTTTTCATTATTTTTCTTTAATATGATGTTATCATATTATATTTTTTTCTTTTTTATGAATATTTTAACTTATTTTGGAAATATTACTTTTAGGTGGTGATGAAAAATGACAAGTAAAGAACTTTTATATGTTGAAGACGCATTAGGACATGAAAAATTTATGAAATCATGTTCAGTTAAGACATCTGCAAAATTACAAGATGTTGCATTATCTTCTTATATGGGAGAATTAGAAAAAAAGCATGCTGAAATTTACGA
>CANQCW010000082.1 GCA_947591055.1 uncultured Clostridia bacterium
AGAAAAGAAACTAAAGAAATTTTATCAAAATTTAAAAAATCTAAAGATTACTTAATTATGATTTTAGAGGAAGTTCAAAGCAAATTTGGATATATTCCACAAGCTTCTCAAATGGAAATATCAGAATATTTAGACATTCCAGTTGCAGAAATATATGGAGTAGTAACATTTTATTCAAGATTTACAACAAAACCTAAAGGAAAATATAATGTTTCTGTATGTTTAGGTACAGCTTGTTTCGTAAAAGGTTCAAAAGCTATATTAGAAAGAGCAAAGCAAAAGCTTGGATTAGAAGAAGGAGAAACAAGCAAAGATGGAAAGTTTTCATTAGATTCAACTAGATGTGTTGGAGCTTGTGGCTTAGCACCAGTTTTTACAATTAATAATGAAGTGTATGGCAAAGCAACAGTTAAAAAATTGGATGAAGTAATAGATGAATATATGAAAAAAGATTAAGGAAAGGAGAAATAATCCATAATAAAACATTGAGATGAAAAGAACAATATAAAAGGATTATAAATATTAAAATGAAAACTATAGAAGAACTTCATAAAATCGGAGAAGAAAAAAGAAAAGAATTAGAGTTAAGAGTAAATACTAATTTAGATATAAGAGAAAAACACATTTTAGTATGTCATGGAACTGGTTGTACTTCGTCTAAATCTCCTGAAATTTTGAATAATTTTAATAAAATTATTAAGAAGAAAAAATTAACAAATGTAAGAGCAATTATGACAGGTTGTTTTGGAATTTGCTCTAAGGGACCAATTGTTATAATAAGACCTGAAAATACATTTTATTCAATGGTTACACCTGATGATTGCGAAGAGATAATTGAAAAAGACATTATAAAAGGTGAAAGAGTAGAAAGACTTCTTTGCAAAGATGTAACTGGAAAAATGGTAGAAAGACTAAATGACTTAGATTTTTACAAAAAGCAAAAACGTATTGCTCTTAAAAATTGTGGTGTAATTAATCCAGAAGACATTGATGAATATTTAGCTTTTGATGGTTACAAAGCTTTAGAAAAAGTTTTAAAAGAAATGTCCCAAGATGATGTTATAAAAGAAGTAAGTGATTCAGGATTAAGAGGACGTGGTGGAGCAGGATTTCCTACAGGAAAGAAATGGTCTTTTGTTAAGATTGAAGAAGCAAAACAAAAATATGTTGTATGCAATGCTGATGAAGGTGATCCGGGAGCTTTTATGGATAGAAGCATTTTGGAAGGTGATCCACATTGCGTAATAGAATCAATGATAATTGCAGGATATGCAGTAGGTGCAAATAAAGGATATATCTATGTAAGAGCAGAATATCCAATTGCAGTACATAGATTAGAAGTTGCTATAAAACAAGCAAAAAGTTATGGACTTCTTGGCAAAAAAATTATGGGAACTGACTTTAATTTTGACTTAGAGATTAGACTTGGAGCTGGAGCTTTTGTTTGTGGAGAAGAAACAGCACTTTTAGAGTCAATAGAAGGAAAACGTGGTCAGCCAAGATTAAAACCTCCTTATCCAGCACATAGTGGACTTTGGGGTTGTCCAACTTTAATAAATAATGTTGAAACTTATGCTAATATAACAAGAATTATTTTAAATGGTGCTAAATGGTATGCATCTATTGGAACTGAAACATCAAAAGGAACAAAGGTATTTGCTTTAGGTGGAGATGTAAATAATGTTGGATTAGTTGAAGTACCAATGGGAACTACTTTAAGAGAAATTGTTTTTGATATAGGTGGTGGAATACCTAATGGAAGAAAGTTCAAAGCAGCTCAAACTGGTGGACCTTCAGGAGGTTGTATTCCAGAAGAACACTTAGATACACCTATTGATTATGAATCACTTTCAAACATTGATTCAATGATGGGTTCAGGTGGACTTATTGTTATGGATGATAGCAAATGTATGGTTAATATTGCTAAATTCTATCTTGAGTTTACTGTTAGTGAGTCTTGTGGAAAATGCACACCTTGTAGAATTGGAACAAAAAGGATGTTAGAACTTCTTCAAAAAATATGTGAAGGAAAAGCAAAAGAAGAAGATTTAACTAATTTGAAAAATTTAGCCTTAGGAATAAAAAAAGCATCTGTTTGTGGACTTGGACAGACTGCACCAAACCCAGTATTAAGCACAATGAAATATTTTGAAGATGAATATAAAGAACATATTATTGATAAGAAATGTAGAGCAAAAGAGTGTAAAGAACTAACACAAATTGTAATAGATAAAGATAAATGCAAAGGTTGTGATTTGTGCAAAAAAGCTTGTCCAGTTTCAGCTATATCTGGAGAACCAGGAAAAGTGCACGAAATTGACCAAAGCAAATGTATTAAATGTAGAACTTGTTTGCAAAAATGTCCTTTTAAGGCAATAGGATAGGAGGAACTTATGGAAGAAAAGAAGATGATTCATTTAGTTATAGATGATGTAAATGTAGAAGTAGAAGAAGGCACAACTATTTTATCAGCTGCAAGAAAAGCTAATATTGATATTCCAACACTATGCTTTTTAAAAGACATAAATGAAAACGGAGATTGTAGAATGTGCGTAGTTGAAGTTGAAGGAAGGAGAGGACTTGCTACATCTTGCATACAAAAGGTAGAAGAAGGGATGATTGTTCATACTCATTCTAAAGATGTTGTTGAGGTAAGAAAAATGGTTTTGGACCTAACATTATCAAATCATCATAGAGATTGTTTAACTTGCATAAGGTCTGGAAATTGCGAACTTCAAGCATTAGCAATAAAATATAATGTTCAAAATGTAAAATATGATGGTGAAAAAACTAAAAATGTTGTTGATGATAAATCACCTTCAATTGTTAGAGATTTCAAGAAATGTATATTATGTAGAAGATGTGTAAGCACTTGTAAAAAAGTTCAAGAAATTGGAGCAATAGATTGTACAGGTAGAGGTTTTGATTCGTGTATTTCAACAGCAGGAGATATAAGCTTAAATGATTCTAATTGTGTATTTTGTGGTCAGTGTATTGAAGCTTGCCCAACAGGTGCTTTACACGAAAAAGATGACACAGAAAAATTATGGGAAAAACTATATGATAAAGATATAATAAAGATTGCACAAACTGCACCAGCAGTAAGAGCAGGCTTAGGAGAAGAATTTGGAGAAGAGATTGGATATAATTCAGAAGGAAAAATGGTAACAGCTCTAAAAAGACTTGGCTTTGATAAAGTATTTGATACAAATACAGGAGCAGATTTTACAATAATGGAAGAAGCTAATGAGTTTATAGATAGAGTTCAAGGAAATAAAACTCTTCCAATGATTACATCTTGCTGTCCAGCTTGGGTTAGATTTGCAGAAAAGAATTTTCCAGATGAACTTTCACATTTATCTTCTTGTAAATCACCTCATCAAATGTTTGGAGCAATTTTAAAATCATATTATGCAAAAAAATTAAATGTTGACCCTAACAAAATTTTTGTAGTATCAATAATGCCTTGCATTGCTAAAAAATACGAAATTACAAGACCTGAAATGGAAGAAGATGGATTAAGAGATGTTGATTGTGTTATAACAACAAGAGAACTTGCTAGGATGATAAAACAAAAAGACTTAGACTTTAACTCATTAGAAGAATCAAATTTTGATGACCCAATGGGAGAAGCAACAGGAGCAGGAGCAATATTTGGAACAACTGGTGGAGTAATGGAGGCTGCGTTAAGAACAGCAGCAGATTTATTAGAAGGAACTGATTTAAAAGAAATTGAATATACACAAGTTAGAGGTGAAAAACTATTAAAAGAAGCAAAACTTAATATAGCAGGAAAAGAAATAAAAATTGCTGTTGTATCAGGCCTAAAAACTGCAAGAAAAATTATGAACGATATAAAAAATGGAAAATCAAAATATGACTTTATAGAAATTATGGCTTGCCCTGGTGGTTGCATCATGGGTGGAGGTCAACCAATAAAATCTTCAAAAATAAGATGGACAACAGATGTTAGAAAAGAAAGAGCAGACAGTTTATATTCAATAGATGAAAAGAAAGCTATAAGAAAATCACATCAAAATCCTGTATTAATTCAAATTTATAAAGAATTTTTTGAAAAACCAGGAAGTGAAAAAGCACATAAATATTTGCATACAGATTATAAAAAACAAGAAAAATATAACTATTGATAGTTTATAGGTAAATC
>CANQCW010000083.1 GCA_947591055.1 uncultured Clostridia bacterium
TTAAAAAGTTTCAATAATACCGAAATCACCATCTTTACGTCTATATAGAATATCAGTATTACCTGTTTCTGCATTCTTAAATACAAAAAACTCATGTCCTATTAAATTCATCTGTAATATTGCCTCTTCTTCACTCATTGGCTTCATTTCTATTCTTTTTCTCTTTACTACTTCCCTTTCTTCTTCTTCCTCTTCAAATCCTAACTTTATTCCTATCTCTTCTACATTTACTCTTCTACTCATTCTTGTTTTATTTTTCCTTATCTGTCTTTCTAATTTGTCTACTGCTATATCTATCGCTGCATATAAATCTTTATGATTCTCTTCACATCTTATTATCATCTTCTTTATTGGAATTGTTACTTCTACTATTTGCTCTTTCCCTCTTATCTTTATTAGTACTTTTGCTTCTATTTCCTCTGGATGGGCAAAATATTTATCTAATTTCCCTATCTTCTCTTCTACATATTTTCTTATTGCCTCTGTTACTTCTACTTTCTTTCCTCTTAGATTTATTTTCATTTCTTTCATTCCTTTCTTTCCTTCATTATATCATACTCATCTTTTTTGTCAAAAAAAAACTACTTATACTAACGCAGTTTTATTCTCTACTACATTCTTTGCTTGTAATCCTTTATCTGTTCTTACTAACTCAAAGCTTACATATTGTCCTTCCACTAATGTTTTATACCCTGCTGATAATATTGATGAATAATGCACAAATATGTCTTCTAGGTCTTTATATTCTATAAAACCATATCCTTTATCATTGTTGAACCATTTTACTCTTCCTGTCATCACACTTCTCTTCTCCCTTCTATTCTTTACTATTTTATTATATCACACTTCTCTTTCTCCTCTTTCTTTTTTCGTCTTCTTTTTTTCGACTTTTTTTGCGTGATACTTGTCCATCTTATCATAATTTATCTTTTCTTTTTTTACTTTATGTTTATCTTTATCTTTTTTCTACATATCTTCTCTTTCTTTTACTCTTTTCTTAATATTTTTCCTTTTTCATCATTTCTTTCTCTCTTCTTGCTCTTTTATTCTTCCTTTTTTTCTTCCTTTAGTTTATATTCGTATAGGGTAGTTGATGTTGTATGAAAAAAAAGTTTGTTAATTCTTGTTTATCTTTTATTGTCAGTAATCAACCTGATTTATCTAATCAAAAATTAGAGGTTATTTCTTATGGTTTATCTTCTTTATATTTAACTTTTTCTAAACTATTTATTATTTCTTTCATTGCTATTTGTTTTAAGAAATTTTCTCTATTCTTTTGTTTTATGATTATTTATAATATTATTCGCATGCCTTCTTTTGGACTTCATGCTTCTAAAAGTTGGGCTTGTTTACTTATGTCTATTGTTTTACTTATTATTTTACCCTGCTTTTTGGATATTGTTATTATTCCCACTTATATTAAAGGTCTTTTGGGCATTATTTCTATTGCTTTCATCTTTAAAAATAGTCCAGCTGATACTAAAAAAAGACCTATTGTTAATATTAAAAGACGTAGGGTTTATCAACAACTTTCTACTTTAATTGCTTGTTGTTATATTCTATTTGCTCTAGCAATTACTAATAATTTTATTTCTAATTGTTTTTTGGTGAGTGTTATTCTTCAAAATTTCCTCATTGCTCCTACTACTTACCGTGTGTTTCATTTACCTTATAACAATTATAAACAATTCTTATTATTACATCCTGAGTTTTCTTAATTTAGCATTTATTTTTTAATAGATGTAGAAGGAGGTATTGTCATGACTAATTTATTTGCTGGTTTATTAGCTTCTTTAGGCTCAATTTCTGGTGATACTGCATCTCAAGCTTGTGTTCTATTTATTTGGGATGAAGAAGAATGTCCTAATAGTCTTATTAAATAATAATAGCTATCATGAAATTGTTTATTTTCATGATAGCTTCTTTTTTATACTACTCCTTTTATTTCTAACACTTGCGTAAATATATCATCATTTATTCTTCTTTTATTTTCTAAATTTTTATTTTTTCTTATTATTTTAGATACTAAATCTAATCCATACCCATGTCCTTCACCTTTTGTACTATATCCTATTTCATTTATCTTTTCTATTTCTATCTCTTCACTTATATTATTACTTATTTCTATTATCATCTTACTCTCTTTTTTATATAATGATATCCATATATTATATTCTTTTTTTCCCTCTACATATTCTATGGCATTATCTAAAAATACTCCTATTACTTTACATATTTCTAATATCATTTTATCTCCTATCTTTATCAGAGCTGATGTTTTTATTTCCCTTGAAATATCTATATTATACTTTATCTTTTTTTCTTCCATTATCATTAATTTTGTATATACTAATCCTTTTAGTCCTCCCTCAGGTATTTTATTTACTTTATTTAATATTCTATGATTATCTTTTATTTGCGTATTCAATATCTTATTTATATATGATATCACTTGCTTATTACGTGTCATTCCTCTTATTGTCATTAATTGATTTTTGTTTTCATGGTTATTTAATCTATATAGTGATACTAAATCTTCATATTCTCTTAAACTTTTTAATGTGGTATTATATTTATCATTTGTCTTTAAAAATTTATTTTTATTTTGGCAATATGCAAAAAAAATAAATATACAAAGCATTAAAAATGATAAATGGACTAATATTGTTTCACCTAATTTTACATCATAATATGGCATACCCAAATATATATTAAAAAATAACATAATTATAAACATTATTTCTAATACGTATATATCTAAGAGATTTGACATATAATATATTATTTTTTTATATACTTTTTGGATTAATCTTATATTTATTATTGATATTGCTATTATTGTTACACTTATATTTGTAAACATCGTACCAAAAAAGTTGGTTACAGCTGTCTGTGAATCAACTTTAAATATTAATGTCATTATTAATGCAAAGATTATATCTGAACATATGAATATTCCATAACTATATATTGTTGTTATTATTGTATTATATATTTCTCTTTTAAATAATAAATGGACTACAATTAAAGATAATGTTACAATTACTAAACTTCTCGTATATATATTTAATAGAAAATAATTAATTGATACCATTATTATAAATATTATCATAATTATATAATTTCTAATATTTTTTAAATTTATTTTCTCTTTTAATAATACTGTCCATATATATAATAGTGATATCACTGGTGGGATTGTTACCAATAATTTCTTACCTATATCTAATATCAATTCCATTACATACTCCCCACTAGTTTCTTTTTATAGGTATCTGATAATAAATCTATTACCTCACCATTATCAAATATTATCATACTATTTTTCTTATCTATTACTTCTATTCTATTTTTATTTACTATACATGATTTATGTGTTTGGATGAAATCTTCACCTAATCTAATTAATATTTCTTTCATTGCTAGCCCTACTTTATATTCTCTCTTTGTTGTCTTTATAATTGTTTTTCTCTCTACACTATCTTTTGTTAAATATAATATATCTTCACATTTTATTATATACTCTATATTACTATCTGTTAATTTTAACATTCTAGGTTTTCTTAAAAGTTTTAATGATTTTTCTAATGTTTTCTTTAATCTATTTTCACTATTATCAAATTTATTAATAAAGGCTAAAAAGTTTAGATCTTTTTGTAATACTATTGGGCCTAATTCTTCATGACCAGTCAAAAAAATAATAATACTTTCTAAGTCACTATTTCTTATTATTCGTGCTACATCTATTCCTGAATTAGTTGGTGTTTCTATATCTAGTATATAAATTTTAGAATTATCTTTTTCTTTAATTTTACTCATAAATTTTTGATTATAATCTTCAAATGTTATAATATTATATTTTTGATTACTTGTTTTCATATACTTATCTACTATTTTTGTTATTCTTTCTAATGTCATTCTTTCATCTTCACATATTATTATTTCTACTTCTTCCATTTTTCTTCCCTTCCTTCTTTTATTTTTTCTGTTTCATTATATCATTTACTTCTTTTTTTGTATATACTTTTTTTCTTTAT
>CANQCW010000084.1 GCA_947591055.1 uncultured Clostridia bacterium
ATTCGTGTTAGCACAGAAGATCAAGCAAGAGAAGGATTTAGTTTAGGAGAACAAAAGGAAAAATTATTACAACTATGTAAATTTAAAGAGTATGAAGTATTTAAGGTGTATGAAGATGCTGGAATAAGTGCAAAAGATATGGAGCATAGACCAGCATTTCAAGAAATGTTATCAGATATGAAGAAAGGTAAAATCAATTATATTGTAGCCTACAAGTTAGATAGAGTTACTCGTTCAGTCCGTGATTTAGAAGAACTTATTAGCCAGTTAGAAAAATATAATACTTACTTGGTATGTGATAGAGATGATGTAAATACTAGTACAGCTAATGGAAGATTTTTTGTAAGAATGTTAACTGTTCTTTCTCAGCTAGAAATTGAAATAGTAAGCGAGAGAACAAAATTTGGTTTAAATGGTGCTATTAAGTCTGGACATCTACCTGGAATTGTTCCATTGGGTTATAAAAAAGATAATAACAAAAAAACTGTAATAGATGAAACTACAAAAGATATTGTAATAAGAGTATTCAATATGTATTTAGAGGGTAAAAGCTATCAGCAAATAGCAAATATATTTAAAGAAGAACAAATATTATCTCCAAAAAAATGGAGAGATTCTCATATTCAAAAGATATTAGAAAATCGTATATATATGGGAGATTATGAACAATACAAAAGAATTGGAAAAGTACAAGGAAAAGAGCCTATAATTTATATGAATGTAGTAGAGCCAATAATTAGTCGTGCTGTATGGGAAGAAACACAAATGCAAAAAGAGAAAAATCAAAGAGCATATACAAGAGATAGAGTATATTTATTCTTTCAAAAATTAAAATGCCCAAAATGTAATAGAATAATGAAATGTAAAGGTTCTGGAGGAATAAAGAAAAAGTATATGTATTATACTTGTGAACATTGTGGAATTTATTATAGAGAAGACTTAGTAGAAGAATGTTTAGAAAGTTTTATATTAGATTTAGTTGAATATGATATGACAGTAAAAAAGTATTTCTTTCCAATATTAGCTGATAAAAGAGAAACTAATACAGAAAAGTTAGATAAAGAGATAGGAGTTTTACAAAAACAAAAAGAAAGAATAAAAAAAGCCTATTTAAGTGGTGTAGTAGAAATGGAAGATTTTTCTGAAGATTACAAAATAATAGAAGAAAAGTTAGATATTTTAGAAAAGAAAAAGTATGAAACATTGAATTTAAATAGTATATCTTTTACTCCACAGCAACTACTTGCTGACAGGGATATTGAAAGAGAAAAATTAATAAAAGATGATAAATTAAATGAAATTATAAAACAAGAATGGAGTAAAAAATCTAAAGAAGAAAAGCAAGAATTTATTTCAAAATTTATTGAATCAGTTGTACTAATAAAAGACAAAAATGGCGAATTAAAAATTGAAAATATAAATTTTAGAAGAAGTTATATTGAACAACTAACAAAATTTTTTGATAGTGGAATTTTTGATATTTATGCACCAATAAAAGTAGATGAAGAAGAAAAATATATAAGGACAAGTGTTAATATAAATGATAAACAATTAAATGATTATATGCAAAGATTAAACAAAGAATTTGAAGTAGAATATTATGAATTGTTTTCAAAAAATGCAAACAAAAATAAAACAGAAATTGAATTAAAACTAAACAAAGAAAAACAAAAATTAATTAGATTAGTTGCTGTAAAAAATGATAAAAATTTTTCAAAAAACAAGAAAGAAAATTATAAAATTGGTGCAATAATAAGTAAAGAAAAATGCAAAAAATAATATAAAAAATTTTGCTTGAAAGAATTTTTGTACTCCCACTGGGACTCTATCAAGCAATGAATTTTTCCTCCCTAGCCAGAAAAATTCGATTTATGGGATTAAATCCCAAACCCTAAAAAATAATTTGTAGATAATTAGTAAATTTAATGAAAAAATTTTCAAATTATGTTATAATTTATACGAAATATTTAAAAAGTTAAAAGTATATTAATAAAAAATTATAATGTAAATATACGAGGAGATTATATGAATATTGGACTAGACATTGATAATGTAATAAGTAATTTTGATAAAAAATTGATGGAAGAATTTATAAAAGAAGATAAAAATAAAAGAAATAATGGAATTATAAATAATAACACTATTAATATATATGAAATGTTCGATTGGTCTAAAGATGAGATAGAAAATTTTTTCTGTAATAAGTGTGAAGATTGGTCAAAGACATTGGAATTAAATGAAGGAGCAAAATATTTTATAGATAAAATGATAAACGAAGGTGATAATGTATATTTGATAACACACAGAGTTTATCCTCATTATAATAATGCATTTGAAGTAACACAACAATGGTTAAAAGATAAACAAATAAAATATACAAAACTTATAATTAGTAAAGAAACTGACAAAACATTAGAATGTAAAAAATACAATGTTGATATTATGTTTGATGATAGTGTTGATAATTGCAATAAAATGATTTTAGGTGGAATTAATTGCTATCTATATAGAAGTAAAGAAATGTACGACAAAACTCCATATGGCAATTTGAGAATTGTTCAGAATTGGAAAGAATTATATAATGAAGTTTTAAGACTGAAATCTAATAAATGAAGGAGAAACAAAAATGGAAAAATACCTAATATATGATTTTAAATCAGGTTATGGAAGAGAACCTATTATTAGAAAAACAAAAAATGGAACATTGCTTTGCATTTGCTTATCTGGTGGTAACTGGGAACCAGAAAATGCTAATGTAATCAAAATACAAAAAAGCTTTGATGATGGTAAGACATGGTCTGAACCACAAGTATTATTTTCTCATCATAGTAGAGGAGTATGGTCTTCAGAAATGTTTATAGATAATGATAAAATAATGCTTGTTGTTCAAACATATAATGCAGAAAGCTATTATAGAGAATTACAGACCTTTTATTCCACAAGTTTTGATGATGGTAACACATGGAGTGAACCAGTTTCATTTCCTAATGGAATAAATGGAATTAGTGTTAGACAAGGAATTATATTAAGCAATAATAATTATTTATTTCCAATTTACTATGGAGAAGTTATAAATAACTTTGATTGGAAGAATGTGACAGATTGGCATGATAATTTTAGATTTTGTTGTGGTGTAATTATATCTAATGATAGATTAAAGAGTTATGAAAGATATGGATATATTAAGAGTGAGAAATGCTTATGGGAACCTAATTGTATAGAAGTAGAAAATGGACATATTATTATGTATATAAGAAATAATAATGCTCCATATTTAGGAATTAGTCATAGTTATGATTATGGTAAAACATGGACTGAATTTAAGCAAACAGACATACCTAATCCAAATACTAAAGTTACTTTAGTTAAAGCCAACGATTTAATATTATTAATAAATAACTTTAATAATACTATGGGATTTAAAAACAGGACACATTTGCAAATTTGGATAAGTAAAGATGGTGAGAATTTTTATAAAAAAATTAAGTTAGAAGAAGATAATAACAGATTTTTTTACCCACATGCATTTTTTGATGACGAAAAACAAATTTTGTATGTAGCATATGAAAATTCAAAACAATTTTGGCTAAAGAAAATACCATTTAAGGATATTAGTAAAGTATAAATAACATGTTATACTAATTCCAACAGTTAATTAATTAATTTTTTAAAGCAAAAGTGAGAAGAAAAATTTTCGCAAATAATTTTCTTTATCACTAAAAAACTTTTAAATTATAAAATATAGTAATTTAAATACATATTTATTAATAAAAATCATATAATATTAATGTCAAATTTAGTTTGACAAGTTAAATATTATATGTTAAAATATATTTAACTTAACCCTCTACTACTTTTGTAGTAAGACGGGAGCCTAAATGATTTTGGAGAGTTCTAGCAACTCTCCTTTTAAATTATTTATTATTATTTAGTAAAAAATTTAATGATTTGTTTATCAATTAAATCAAGTGATTCACTTGATATTTTCACATTTCTTCT
>CANQCW010000085.1 GCA_947591055.1 uncultured Clostridia bacterium
GAAGATGTAATGACTCTTCATAAGGAAGTTTATGAAAAATTTAATTATGAAATGAAATATATAAGACCTCCAAAGGGCGAATACAGTGAAAAATCAATAGCATATACAAATAGTTTAGGATATAAAACAGTCATGTGGTCATTTGCGTATGATGATTGGGATAATGATAAACAAGGTAGAGAAGAATATGGAAAAAAGAAAATACTAGATAATCTTCATAATGGAGAAATAATGTTACTTCATGCAACATCAAGAGACAATAGCAATATATTAGATGAAGTTATAAAAGAAACAAAAAAAATGGGTTATGAATTTAAATCTATAGACGAGTTTGAAAGATAGATAATAAAGGAAAGGATTGAGTATGAGTAAATTTGACAAGATTTTTGGCATACCAGAAGAAGTGGCAGGAGATATACCAAAAGTAACAATACTGGGATTTGATAAAATGTTAATAGAAAATTATAAATGCATATTGGAATATCAAGATTTTTTCATTAGAATAAAAATGGTAACAGGGCTTATTAATGTAAATGGATTTAATCTTTTAATGAACGAAATGACAAAAGATGATTTAATAATAACAGGACAAATAGAAAGTGTAGACTTTGAAAAAAACGAATTGAATTAATTTAAATAGTAACAATCTGCTAAATTAAAGTGGATTGTTATTTTACTTTTACAAATTTAAAAAACTATTGAAAACTTTATTTATTTAATATAAAATGATTATGAAAAAAATATACGGAAATAATAAATATAGGATTTTATTTCCAAAAAAATTTAATGCAAGTAAATTAATTTAATAAAACGTAAATAAGAAAGGAAAGATATCTTATGAATAAGAAAACTGTAAGAGATTTAGATGTTAATGGAAAGAAAGTTTTAGTAAGATGCGACTTTAATGTACCATTAGATGATAATAAAAATATAACTGATAAAACAAGAATAGTAGCAGCTTTGCCAACTATAAAATATTTATTAGAACACAATGCAAAGGTAATTTTATGTTCACATTTAGGAAGACCAAAAGGTGAATTTAACATGGATTATTCTCTAAAACCTGTGGCAGATGAGCTTTCAAGAGAGTTAGGACTGGATGTTAAACTTGCAAGTGATGTTACAGGAGATAGTGCAAAACAGCTAGCACAAAATGTTAAAGAAGGAGAAGCAATATTACTTGAAAATGTAAGATTTGATGCTAGAGAAGAAAAAAATGAAGATTCTTTAAGTCAAGAATTAGCTTCATTAGCAGAACTATATGTAAATGATGCATTTGGAACATGCCATAGAGCTCACTCATCAACAGCAGGAGTTGCTAAATTTTTACCATCAGCTTGTGGATTTTTAATTGAAAAAGAACTACAAAACTTAGGTGATGCATTAAATAATCCAAGAAGACCATTTGTTGCAATTTTAGGTGGAAAGAAAGTTTCAGATAAAATTGGTGTAATCGACAATTTACTAGAAAAAGTTGACACACTTCTTATTGGTGGAGGTATGGCATATACTTTTATAAAAGCCCAAGGATATAATGTTGGAAACTCAATTTGTGAATTAGATAAATTAGATTTAGCATTAAGTTTACTTGAAAAAGCTAAACAAAAAGGTGTAAAAATGATTTTACCTGTTGATAACAAAGTTGGAAAAGATTTTTCTAATGAAACAGAAACAATGACAGTAAAATCAACAGAAATACCAGATGGATGGCAAGGATTTGACATAGGTCCAGAAACAATAAAATTATATGAAGATGAATTAAAAAATGCAAAAACAGTATTATGGAACGGCCCTATTGGAGTTTTTGAATTTGAAAATTTTGCAGTTGGTACTAATGAAATTGCAAATACGCTAGCTAATTTAGATGATTGTACAACAATTATTGGAGGAGGAGATTCAGCAGCAGCAGTAACAAAAATAGGTTTAGCAGATAAAATGACACACATATCAACAGGTGGAGGAGCATCACTAGAATTTATTGAAGGAAAAGAGCTTCCAGGAATTGAGTGTATAGAAAACAAATAATTTAGAAAATTTATAGTTTGAAAATTTTATCTTTAATTGTTATAAATTTCTATAAGCTAAGATGGAAAGGAATATATTTTATGAGAAGAAAAGTAATTGCAGGAAACTGGAAAATGAATATGCTACCAAATGAAGCAATAGATTTTATAAATAACTTGGCTCCACTTGTAAAAGATTCGAAAAATGAGGTTATTATATGTGTGCCATTTACGGATTTATTTTATACATTGCTTACAGTGCAAGAAACCAATATACACGTTGGAGCTCAAAATATGCATTGGGAAGAAAAGGGTGCATATACAGGAGAAGTTTCAGCAGATATGTTAAAGTCAATCAATGTTGAATATGTTATAATAGGTCACTCAGAAAGAAGACAATACTTTAATGAAACAGATGAAACAGTTAATTTAAAAGTAAAATCAGCTCTTAAACATGGATTAAAACCAATAGTATGTGTTGGTGAAACATTAGAACAAAAAGAGGCTGGAAAAACGCTAGAAGTAGTAACATCACAGACATCAAAAGCTTTACAAGGCTTGACATTAGAAGATATAAGTAATACAATTGTTGCGTATGAGCCAATTTGGGCTATTGGTACTGGAAAAACAGCAAGCTCAGATGATGCAAATAACAGCATTAAAGCTATTAGAAATCAAATACAAAAAGATTTTGGAACAGATGATATAACCATACTTTATGGTGGAAGTGTAAAAGAAGACAATGCTAGAGAACTATTTACAATGTCAGACATTGATGGAGGATTAGTTGGAGGAGCAAGTTTAAACGCAGAAAAATTCAGCAAAATTGTAAATTTTGACTAAAACATTAGTTGACTATTACAATTCAAATGAAGCGAAAAAAGAAAGGGAGAAAAGATAAAATATATGAGTAAAGAACTTACAATGCTTATTATATTAGACGGCTTTGGAAAAAATCCTGAAAAACAGGGAAATGCAATATCAGCAGCTAGTAAACCTAATATAGATGAACTAATGATGAATTATCCAACAGCAGAACTACATGCAAGTGGTTCAGCAGTTGGACTTCCAGAAGGACAAATGGGAAACTCAGAAGTTGGACATACAAATATAGGTGCAGGAAGAATAGTTTATCAAGAACTAACAAGAATAACAAAATCAATTGAAGATGGAGATTTCTTTAGTATACCAGAATTAGTTGATGCAGTAGAAAATTGTAAGAAAAATGGAAAGAAATTACACATAATGGGCCTTGTGTCTGATGGTGGAGTTCATAGCCATGAAAGACACTTATATGGTCTTTTAGAACTTGCAAAAAGAAGAGATTTGGAAGATGTATATATTCATTGCTTTATGGATGGTAGAGATACACTTCCAGCATCAGGAGAAGGTTATATTCAAAAACTAGAAGAAAAAATGGCTGAAAAGGGTGTTGGAAAAATAGCTTCAATATCAGGAAGATTTTACAGCATGGATAGAGATAAGAGATGGCAAAGAATACAAAAAAGCTATGATGCTCTAGTAAATGGAAAAGGTGAAATTGCAAGTTCAGCTATACAAGCAATAGAAAGCTCTTATCAAAAGGAAACTTTTGATGAATTTGTAGAACCAACAGTTATATATAATGGAGATAAACCAGTTGCAACAATAGAAGATGGTGATTCAGTAATATTCTTTAATTTTAGACCAGATAGAGCAAGAGAAATTACAAGAGCCTTAGTAGATCCAGCATTTAAAGAATTTGAAACAAAAAAATTAAAATTAAATTTTGTTTGTATGACACAATATGATGAAACAATGCCAAATGTAAA
>CANQCW010000086.1 GCA_947591055.1 uncultured Clostridia bacterium
GATATAAAAAATGTAGAAAAAATGCAACAAGAATTTAGCAAACATATTCCATATTTTATAAAATATGAAAAAAATTACTTATGGCAAATATATTATTCTAGTGAAAATAAAAAATATTTTATGTTATTTCCAGCAAGAGAAGAAGGAGAATCATCAGCCTTATTTTACTTGATAAAAAAGAAATTAGAAAATTCTGATGAGAAAATTTATGTACCAATATGCAAAGAAGAACCATCAGAAAGTTTACTATTAAAGCAAGAGCAGACAGACATTGAAAATTATATTTGGTTATTTACAAAAGAGTGGCCAAATATATATGAAACTGAAATAGACAATACAAAAAAAATATATATAATTGGTAAAGCAAGAATAGATGATTCTTTTGAAAGCAAATATAGAATAGAAATAAAATCTAAAGAAGAAGCAGAAAATGAATATACTTTGCTAAAAGCTTTATTTATATTAAGTACACAAACTCATTATAAATTTAATCAAGTGGTAGATGAAAAAGGTCGTTTAAGATTAGAATATGACAATGAGATAATTCAAATTGAGAATTTAAGTGAGTTTATTTCTAAACAAGTGATTTATCAAAGAGGAAGAGCAGAAAATGTTGAAAAGCAGATTAAAAAAGATAAAGACTTATTAGAAAGCTTAAAGCTAGATATTAAAGAATTAAATGATATATATATGTCTCAAGAAAAACAAATTGTACTGTTTTTAAATTGCAAAAAGAGCATATTTAAAAGGATAAAGTTTTATCTAAAAAAGCCATCTAAAATAGCTACTTTTAAAGAAAAGAAAAAAGTAGAGGAAAAAATAGAAGAAGTAGTAAAAGAAGAAATATCAAGTAGTGAAGCTTATACCTTATCAGATTTAATAAATGTATGCAAAGAAAATAGCAAGATAGAAGAAGAATATAAAAATTTGAAAGCTGATATATTTGCAATAAAGAATAAAAAAATTAATCTTGAAAAAAAGGTAAAAAATGCTAAAAAATATTTAGATGAAATTGAAAACCATAAGAAGAGTTTAATGGAGTTTTGGAAATTTGCTAAAAAAGATGAAAATTTAGCAATAGAACAAGCAGAAGAAAATTATGTACAAAATGAAATAGATATAAAACTTAATTTAGACGAAGATTTTCAACAGTTTGCAGAAAAAGCAGATATTTTGCAAAGACAAAAATTATCAACAGATGAAATAAATAGTTTGTTTGCGTGTAATTATGTGTTAAACTCTATAAATGCTGTATTGCTAGGAAAAGATGAAAAAGCATTAAATGAGGATTTGGAAAAATTAAAAAGAGAATATACAGAAAATAAAAAAGTTCAAATATTTGGAGATATTGAAGAAGACTATACAAAGATAAAAAATCTGAATAATAAAAAACATAGAGAAAATAAGAAAAATATTTATTCTGTGTTAAAAATTAATGATAAAACATCTTTAGAAGATTATAAAAATATAATAGAAAACTTAGTAAGACTTTTAAATGAAGCATATAAAAAGATTACTGCAATTGTTTCATTTCCTGTATATTATGCTATTAATAATGAAAATGAATATGTGCTAGCACAAATAAATCCTAAAAAACTTGAGTTAAATAGTATAAAAGAAAAAAATATATACAAGAAGGAAATAAAAAGAGATGATAATGTTTTATACTTTAGCAATATAGTTTACTATGATAATTATAATAAAACACTACCAGCTGGGATGGACGAATCTACAAATGTTTTAATAAAAACAAATGAAAATAAAGTTGAAAAAGAAAAACAAATAAATATATTGCAAGAAGAAGATTTATTTAATATAAAAATTGTAAAAATAAAGATTTTAGAAGTATAAAAGTGTATTATATTAATAAATAAAAAAAAGACAATATTTTTTGTAGCTTGTTGTCGCTACGCAACCAAATGGTTGCTGCTCCAGCTAACGCATATAGCTGTTGTAACGAAATCAAAGATTTCGGCAACATCTTAATTCGCGCACTTACGTGCTTAATCGTTTCACATATAGCTGTTATTTCGAAATCAAAGATTTCGATAACATCTTAGCTACGCGCTACTACAAAATATTGTCTTTTTTTATTTTTATATTTTACATTATAATATAATACAAATTAATCCTCCTGAGCCTTCATTTACAATGCGTTCTAAGGTTTGCTGTAATTTTATTTGTGCATCTTCTGGCATACAGGCAAGTTTATTTTGTAGTCCTTCATTTACTAAGCTATGAAGGCTTTTACCAAATATATTAGAATCCCATATCTTTTTAGGATCATTTTCAAATTCAGAAAGCAAGTATTTTACTAAGTCCTCAGATTGCTTTTCACTTCCAACAATTGGAGATACTTCGGTTTCTACATCTGTCTTTATAAGGTGTATAGAAGGTGCTTTTGCCTTTAGTTTTACACCATACTTACTTCCTTGTTTTACCATTTCTGGTTCATCTAATATCAAGTCATCTATTCCAGGAGTAATTATTCCATAACCTTTACTATTAACTTCTTCAAATGCAGGAGCTATTTTGTCATACTTACTTTTTATTGATGCAAAATTAGAAAATGTTGAAAATAGATCATATTCATTATTAATTGGAGCTTGTGATAATTCTGTTAAAATTTTATAAAATAGTGAAGGATTTATTCCTAAGGAAATAGTAATGTTTCCAGTTCCGAGGTTTATTTCATCAACATTGCAAGATGTGATTATACTATCTTCAGTTATATTATTTAAGTCATTTTGCATATTATTAACAACAGAATTAACTTGTTTTATAATTTTTAAATTAGAAAAGTTTGTTTTTATTTCTTTTATCATTTCAGATTTTAGCCAATGGTCTTTATCAAGAGCATCAACCCATTTTGCATATTTTAAATTAATTCTTTGAGTTGGAAACTCATATAATACCTTGCTAAATATTTCATTAATATCATCTAAATTTAAGTTAGCACAATCAGTTGGAATTACTGGAACTCCATATTTTTCTTCTAAGCTTTGGGCTAAATTAATTGTGTCATTTGAATATGGATTTGAAGTATTTAATACTACAACAAAAGGCTTATTTAAAGCTTTAAGCTCATTTGCGATTCTTTCTTCAGGTATTGCATAATCCATACGTTCTATTCCAGAAAAACTACCATCAGTTGTAACTAATATACCAATAGTAGAATGGTCAGAAATAACTTTCTTTGTGCCAATTTCTGCTGCTTCTTGAAAAGGTATTTCTTGGTCAGACCAAGGCGTTTTTACCATTCTAGGAATATCATTTTCCATATATCCAATTGCATTATTTACAAGATAACCAACACAGTCAACAAGTCTAGTCCTAAACTTAATATTACCATTTAAAGTAATTTCAGCTGCTTCATTAGGTATAAATTTAGGCTCAGTAGTCATTATAGTTCTGCCAGTAGCGCTTTGAGGAAGCTCATCGACAGTCCTTTCTCTTTTGTAATTATTATCAATATTAGGTATAACAAGTAAATCCATAAAATTTTTTATAAAAGTTGACTTACCAGTCCTTACAGGACCAACTACTCCAACATAAATATCACCATCTGTACGAGTTGCTATATCCTGATATAATTTTAAATTGTCATCCATTTTTTACCTCCTTTAGAGACGTTTGTACAAAACTTTATTAAAGTATATTAG
>CANQCW010000087.1 GCA_947591055.1 uncultured Clostridia bacterium
TTAAGAAATGTTGATTTTCCAGTTCCATTTGCTCCTATTATTCCATAGCAACAACCTTTTGAAAATTTTATATTTACGTTTTCATATAAAACTCTCTTTCCAAATCTAACTGAAACACCTATAGCTTGTAACATTTGTATCCTCCTATTTGTATTTATTTTAAAATTTACTCATCAAATTTTACCTTTATATTCTGTTTTGCAGCTGTTCCTAATCCTGATAAAACTTGATTAACCATTTTTCTATCTTTTTCATCTAAACTTCTATAAGACTTTAGCATTTTAGCAACGTTTTTCATTTTTGCAGTTGAAATTTCTCTCATTGTTGTAGCATTTGTAGACTCGATAACATTGTATAATATATCAATAACAACCTTTCTGTCCTCTGGAGAAGTTTCTTTAAGCCAAGTTTTTATTGTTTTATTAATAAGTTCACTTCCATTAGTAACTTCCTTCATCTGTACGATTTTAGTGCCTAAAACTTGCCAAGAATAAATGTCGTGTTGCATAATACCCTTTTCTATACTTTTTACAACTTTGTATTTTTCTTCATGTTCTAAAAGTCTTCCAATAACTGATGATTGTGGAATATATGTGTATAACTTATCTAATATTCTTTTATATTCTGGTTTTCCAATTATAGTTTCATCAAATCCTGGGCCATCATGATTAGTTACATTTATTATTCTATCTTGTATATCTTTTCCTGCAAAAACTGCCGCGTAAACCGCAACATTTCCTCCTTTAGAATGTCCTCCAATATACATTTTTTTATTATATTTATTTGCTATAGCTTTTAAATATTTAACACCCGCAAGCTGAGCTGGTATATTTTGCATAAAACTTAAATTAAGATCTTCCTTCCATCCTACTAAACTGTTATCTGTTCCGCAAAATGAAAGATACATTTCTTCATCATTTAAATGAATTGTTATTGCTGCAAATTGTTCTTCTAATGTTAAATCAGTATTTTTAACATAGTCTGTTAATTTTAAATCTTTAAATCTTATACAATCATTTAAATTATCTACTAAAGGCTTGTCCCCTTTAATGTTAAAATCTTCTACGCCAAAATTTTTAAACTTTTTAACAACACTTCCGATTGTTTCATTATTTTCCATGTCAATTTTACTAAATGGTAAATATGAAAATCTTGAAAGTATCATATTATCAATCTCATTTAAAGGTTTTTCTTTAAGAGAAATATCTCCTCTCCATTTTAAATAATCATTTATATTTGGCATATTAAGATTTTTCCTTTCTTACTTAATTTAAATATATATGAAAATTTTATTATGAATTCCTTATAAAATAAGAGTTCACCTAATTATAATAACATATTTTTACCATTTATACAAGTATAAAATAAATAAAACAAGGTAGTTAATTTAACTACCTTGATATATAAAATTATTCATTTACAACTTTTTCAGCATATTTATTATTTATAATTACATCATAAGGTGCTTTAGAATCTAATTCTCCCGCTTCTTGCATAATCATTTGTAATTTATCAAATGATTCCTCTGTTAAAATAGGATTTTCGTTCCAAGCATCTATATCTTTATAACTTTGTACAGATGTTTCTATAGATTCAACTTCAGTATCTGGGAAGAAGTCTACTATTTTTTCTGCTACTTCTCTTGCTGTATGTTCTTTTACCCATTTTTGTCCTTTATAAGTTGCTCTTGTAAAGCCTTCTATCAAATCTTCATTTTCTGATATAAAACTTTTCTTAGCGCAATATGCAGTGTATGGTATATCTCCTGATGCTTCACCAACTGAAGCAACTACATATCCAGCTCCCGCTTCTTCTGTCATTGATGCTGTTGGCTCAAACAAAGTAACATACTCTGCATTTCCTGATGCAAATGCACCTGCCATTAAGTCAAATTTTATACTATCATCTAACACTAAATCTGTAGCTGGATTTATTCCATTTTGTTTCAAAATCCACTCAAAAGTCATATATGGAACTCCACCTTTTCTACCTGGTATAACAGTTTTTCCTTTTAAATCTTGCCAAGAAAAATTATCAGTAGGATCTTTTGCAACTAAAAAAGATCCATCTCTTTTTGTTAGTTGTGCAAATACTTCAACATAGTCTTCCCTTCCTTCATTATATACATATATTGAAGCTTCTGGTCCGCATAGTCCTATATCACATTGATTTGACAAGATTGCTGTCATAACATTATCTGCTCCACCACCATTTGTAAGTTCTAATTCTATTCCTTCTTCTTCATAAAATCCGTTTGATATTGCTGCATAAAGTGGAGCATAAAATACAGAGTGTGTTACTTCATTTAATCTTACTGTTTTTATTTCCTTTATTTCTTCTGTACCTTCGGTATTAGCTACTTTTTTTGTAGTTTGCTTAGAAACAATAAATCCTGTTATTGCCACAACAAGAGCAACTAAAGCCGTTATTAATGATATTATAACTTTTTTCATATTTATTTGTATGATTTAATCATACTCTCCTTAAACTATATTTAGGTTTTGGGTTATACCTATAAACCTGATTACTTAACAATTCTCCTTCGTAGTATTTCAATTCCTTCGTACATTAAAGCTGCAACTATTCCTAAAATAATTACACTAGTCATTACTAAATCCAACTTAAATACCTGACCACCATATACAATTAAATATCCAAGTCCTCCTTTAGATACTAAGAATTCACCTGATATAACTCCTACTAAAGACAATCCTATATTTACTTTTAAAGTGTTAAATAAAGTTGATATATTTGCAGGTATCACTATTTTGGTTAAAATCTGCATTTTCTTAGCATTAAACGTTTTTGCCATTTTAATTTTTTCTTTATCAGTGTTCATTAAACCATTTAAAATGTCTAGTATTGTGACAATTAAAGAAATTGCTAGTGCCATAACAATTATTGCAGGCATGCCAGCACCTACCCATACTATAATTATTGGTCCTAATGCTACTTTAGGAAGGCTATTTAATATTACCAAATATGGCTGTGAAACTTTAGATATAAAAGGTGACCACCATAAAATTATAGCTATAATTACTCCTAATATAGTACCTAGAGAAAATCCAGCAAAGGTTTCTATTAATGTAATTTTTAAATGTTCTAATAAATCATTATTAGTCAAATTCATAAAAGTTTTTACTATTCTTGATGGTTGACTTGCAAGAAAACTATCAATAACTCCTACATTTGCTAGATATTCCCAAGTTGCAATAAAAATTATTAATATTGAAATTTGTGTTAAATGTACAGCAATTTTATTTTTTTTAATTTTTCTTAAATATTTTTTTCTATTTTCTGATACTTCTTGAGTATTAGAATTATCTTTTTTCATATTCTGCTGCTTTGTCATATTCTTCTAACTCCTTCCACATTGTATTGAAATAATCACTAAATTTAGGACTTTCTCTACAATTTAGAGGCGTTCTATTTGGTATTTCAAAATCAATCGTATAAATATTTTTTACTGTCGCTGGTCTTTGACTTAAAACTACTACTCTGTCAGACATACTAATTGCTTCTGAAATATCATGTGTAACCATTAAAGCCGTTATATTTTCTTGTTTCAATATTTTGTAAATATCCTCTGTTACCATTAATCTTGTTTGTGCATCTAATGCTGAAAA
>CANQCW010000088.1 GCA_947591055.1 uncultured Clostridia bacterium
GATATTCTTGCAAATGAAAATTTAGTTGATGATATAATAAAAGAAGAATCTCTTGAAATGATTGAAAAATATGGAGATGACAGAAAAACAAAGATAGTTGCTTCTGAAGAAGAATTTGAAGATGAAGATTTAATTCAAGAAGAACAAACAGTAATATCATTAACACACTTTGGATATATAAAGAGGATGCCTTTAGATACATATAAGAGTCAAAGACGTGGAGGAAAAGGTATTACAGGTATGACAACAAGGGAAGAAGATTTTGTAAAACAAATTTTTACAGCTTCAACTCACGATATCTTATTATTCTTTAGTAATAAAGGAAAACTTTACAAACTAAGAGGTTTTGAAGTTCCAGAAGCAGGAAGAACAACAAAAGGTACAGCTATTGTAAACCTTCTATCCCTAAGCGGAGGAGAAAAAATAACAGCAGTTATTCCTGTAAAAAAATTTAATGATAATCAATATTTGTTAATGGCAACAAAACAAGGATTAATTAAAAAGACACCATTTAAAGAATATGATTCTGGTAAAAAGACAGGATTAATTGCTATAACATTAAGAGAAGACGATGAATTAATTGATGTAAGACTATCTGATGGAAATAACAATGTTGTAATGGTTACTAAAAAAGGTATGAGTATTACATATAGCGAAAAAGATGTAAGACCAGTAGGAAGAACAGCTCAAGGTGTAATAGGTATGAGACTAGATAAAGATGACTATGTTATTGGCATGGAATCTATAAATGAACAAAATAAAGAAACATTACTTGCTATTACTGAAAATGGATTTGGAAAGAGAACAGAGCTTGAAGAATATAGAGTACAAACAAGAGGTGGAAAAGGTGTTATTACATATAAGATAACTCCTAAAACTGGTGATATAGTAGGAATAAGAATTGTAGACGAAAATGATGATGTTTTAATGATAACAGATAGTGGAGTTGTAATTAGAATAAAAGCTAGTGAAATAAGCATACTAGGAAGAAACACTCAAGGAGTAACTCTAATGAGAACATCAGATGGAGGAAAAGTTGTAAGCATAGAAAAAGTTACAGAAGAACAAGAAGATGAAAAAAATGAATCAAATGATGAAAAAACTTCAGAAAAAATGAAGGAAGAAAAAACTGAAAAAGAAACAGAAAATTAAATTAAAACGTTATAAAAATAAACTTCTTATGAAAATCATAAGAAGTTTATTTATTTTTATTATTCAGAATATTTTATTTTTATTGTAAATATATTTTGCTACAGATATTTTCTCTTGTAATAGAGATTTGTCATATTAAATTAACTTATTGTATAAGTAAAATCTTCTGATATATTGCATTTTCTCTCTGCATCATGAGTCTTTCCTTGTGAGCAAACTATACATTGGGTTCCTAGATAAGTTCCACATCTACTACAATACGTTACATATAATTCTCCCCAATTGCATGCAGGTTGATGCTGAGTTCCTGTGTCAGTTCTGTAGTCATAAGAGCCTCCACAATATCCTGTACAGCTACTACTATGTTTATGTTGTGATAAAGTTGCTAATTTACATGCAGTATTACCTGCTTCATCTTTAATCCAAAAACATTGTGATGTCGTTACTGTCAAATTGCCTGATCCACTCTTTGCATTTAAAGGAGTCCACTCTGTTGGTTGAGTATTTTTATCTGCACTCCAACCATAAGATATATTGCATAATGCATCTGTACCAGTTCCATTTAATGTTACACTTGTTTTACCATTTACTGTTCCTGTTAAAGTTACTTCTGGTGCTTGTCTATCTATTATTTTTACTTCTGCTGTTTCATATTCTTTTCCTATAACATTTCCTGCACTATCTACTAATCTTGCATATATTTTTCCGTTATCTTGCAATATTTTACTATTTGTTTTTTCCCAAGTGTTTAAGTCTGTACTGATTTCTATTGTATATAGTGAATCTGTTGTAGCTGTTACTGTTACATTATTTCTTGTCCATGTTGTTTCTGAGTAGTCAAATCCTATATTTCCTCCTAATGATTCGTTTTCTATGTCAGCTTTTTTTCCTAAATACTTTGCGCCGTATGCTCCTACCTTATATACATCTCCATCAACAATCACATAAAAGAAATATTCTTCATCTTTTTCATTTATTGTATTTTTTCCAACATCTTTTACTTCTACTTCTTTTGCTATTGCACTTAAATCACTTTTTCCATTAGATTTTACCTTTTTTTGAGTATTCCTTACAACAGTTTCTATATTTTTATCATAACCTGCTGTTTGCTCATCTATAAATGATACACTTAAATAATCAATTATTTGTCCCTTTTTAGTTTCCCTTTTTGATGCATCTGCATATTCAATTATTGAATTACCACTTGTAACCCATCTTATTGCAACACCTGAAAGTATTAGTAATAAAATTATTGTTACAACTAATGCAATTAATGTTATACCATTTTCATTTTTATTATTTCCTTTCATTTTTCTTTAGTTCCCTCCTTATATACATTTTTTACTTTTATTGAATATTTATTCAAAATTTTACTATTTTTCAATGTTCTTTGTTTGATTTATATTCTATACCAATTTTATTTTTAAGTCAACAGTGAATATATTTATAATTTCACTTATGACCATATTTTTATTTAATTTAATGATATAAAATAATATCGAGGTGATAAAAGTGACTGATTTTGTCATAAAAAGTAGAAAAAGAAAAGATTATACACAATTTACTGCTAGAATAGAAACGGAAACTTTAGATAATATTAGGAGAATAGTAAAAGAAAATAATTTGATATCTGTTAATGAATTCATTAATGATTGTTTGAAATATGCTATTGCTAATTTAAAAATTACAGAAGCGGATGATAATAATTTTAAGAAAATTGAAAATGGTTAAATTTTAATTAATCATCTATTGATTTTTTTATTATAAAAAATCAAGTAAAGAATGAATAAATTTAGTTATTTATTCTCTACTTGATTTATTTTTTATGGATTTCTTTTTATTATGGTTGGAAGTGCATTATAAGTATCTGTAGATATTAATGTTTTAGATATTACAACTCCATTTTTTATTAATGATTTGTAGGTTTCACTTGTACAACCATTTTCTCCGTTTTGAACTATAACTTCAGTTCCTTTTTTCAAAGTATAATCATTTTTATATTCAGTTTTACATTTTATTATATTGGTTACTTTTGATTCTACTTTAACTAAATAATCGTCATCTTGTTTTATTCCGTATATATTAATAGTTGCAACTCCTTCTCCAACTTTAGCTTCTATTTTTATTGGATA
>CANQCW010000089.1 GCA_947591055.1 uncultured Clostridia bacterium
TGATATAATTTTAAATTGTCATCCATTTTTTACCTCCTTTAGAGACGTTTGTACAAAACTTTATTAAAGTATATTAGGAGAAATAAAAGTTATGACAATTTTAAATAAAAAATGCAAACTATTTTTTGTATTGCATAAAATGTATAAATGTGATACAATGCAAAAGATTACTTATAAAAGCAGTTGAATTAAATAGAAAGGGTCTGCTAAGATGAAAGATTACATAGAATTATTAAAAAAATATAATCAAGAACATATATTAAAATATGTAGATATGGTAGATGAAAAAAAGAAAAATGATTTAATAAATCAAATAGAAAAAATAAATTTTGAAGAATTAAAAAAATTATATGAAATAAGTAACAGAGATAATACCAAAGCTATCAAAGGAATAATTATAGAACATATTCCTTTTGTAGATAAATACAAATTAGAAAAAGAGAGAAAAGAAGATTTAACAAAAATAGGTGAAGATATTATAAAAAATAATAAATATGCAGTAGTTACAATGGCTGGAGGGCAAGGAACAAGACTTGGTCATGATGGTCCAAAAGGTACATTTAAGTTAGATGTATTGCCAAAATCAAAATATTTATTTGAAATTCTTGCTGAAAACCTATTAAGAGAAAACAAAAAGTATGGTGTTGTAATACCTTGGTATATAATGACCAGCACAGAAAACAATGAAAAGACAGTATCTTTTTTTGAAGAACATAATTATTTTGGATATCCAAAAGAAGATATTAAATTTTTCAAACAAGGAAATTTGCCTTTACTTTCAGAAGATGGAAAATTACTTATTGATGAGGACTATAATATTAAAATTGCATCAGATGGAAATGGAAGTATTTACAAATCTATGAAAAATGAAGGAATACTTTCTGATATGAAAAAAAGAGGAATAGAGTGGATTTTTATAGGAGCTGTTGATAATGCAATTTTAAATATGTGTGATCCAATACTTTTAGGATTAACAATAGATGAGAAAAATGAAGTAGCTTCTAAATCTGTAGTAAAAGCTAATCCTCACGAAAAAGTAGGAGTTTTCTGTAAAAAAGATAGCAAGCCAGCAGTTATAGAATATACAGAGCTTCCAGACCAGTTAGCAGAAGAAACTGATGAAGAAGGAGAACTTCTATATGGGGAATCACATATAATGTGTAACTTATATAGCTTAAATGCATTAGAAAAAATAGCAGAACAAAATTTGCCATATCATAGTGCTCATAAAAAAGCAAACTACTTAGATGAAAATGGAAATCTAATAAAATCAGAAGTGCCAAATGGATATAAATATGAAGCATTTATCTTTGATGGATTTAATTACTTTGATAATATGACAATATTAAGAGGAAGAAGAGAAGAAGATTTTGCACCAATAAAAAATAAAGATGGTGTAGATAGTCCAGAAACTGCAATAAAGTTATATAACGAATATTGGAAATTAAATTGAAAGGGAATCATTTAATTGATTTTAAGTTAAAAAATGGAACAATGTAAAATAATCAATTTATATAGTTTAGATGAGACGATTGCAAAAGAATTACTTTTGAAATATACATATCCTTGGGAAGTACTTCCACATATAGAGGAATTTATATTAGAAATAGGAAAAAGCTTACCAAAAGACGAATATAAGAAAATCGGAGAAGACGTGTGGATTCATAAAACAGCAACAGTATTTGAAAGTAGTTATATAAAAGGACCAGCAATAATATGTAAAAATGCAGAAGTACGCCACTGTGCATTTATAAGAGGAAAAGCAATTGTTGGTGAAGAAGCGGTTGTTGGAAATTCAACAGAATTGAAAAATGTAATTTTATTTAATAAGGTTCAAGTGCCACACTATAATTATGTTGGAGATTCTATTTTAGGATATAAAGCTCACATGGGAGCAGGCTCAATTACTTCAAATGTAAAGTCAGATAAAACTTTAGTAGTAATAAAAGGAAAAAATGAAAAAATAGAAACAAATATAAAAAAAGTTGGAGCTATGCTAGGAGATAAAGTTGAAGTCGGATGTGGAAGTGTATTAAATCCGGGAACAATAGTTGGAAAAAATACTATTATATATCCACTTTCATCAGTAAGAGGAGTAGTTCAAGAAAACAGTATTTATAAAACAAAAACAGAAATAATAGAAAAATATAATGATTAATTAATTTTAGAATGGAAAATAAATCGTTGCCAAAATTTTAATTTTGTATCAACGATTGTATGGGTACAATGAAAATGAAAATAAAGAAAAAATTTACAAATATTTTATTAATAATATTTATTGGAGCATTTATATATTCTGCATATATGTGTTTTACATGGCTTAAAAGTGATAGAGAAACAAAAAAATTAGAAGAAGGACTATATGCAGAAGTTGTACAAAAAGTAGAAAAAAGTGAAGAAAACGGAGAAGAAAATAACAATTTACCAGAGGAAAAAATAGACTTTGAAAAATTATTAAGTATAAATGAAGATGTTGTTGCATGGATAAAAATAGATAATACATATATCAATTATCCGATACTTCAAGGAGAAACTGATGAGTATTATCTAAAAAAAGATATATATAGAAAATATAGTGTCTCTGGAAGTATATTTGTTGATACTACTACAAATATAAACTTTTATGACCATAATACAGTAATATATGGTCATAATATGAAAAATGAGAGGATGTTTGCAGATTTACACAAAATAAAAAATGGAGCATTAGGAACAGATATAAAAGTTAAGATATACACAAAAAATACATCAAGTACTTATCAAGTTTTCTCAGCTTATGCAGTAGAACCATCTGAAGACTTAGTAGAAAAGAATTTTTCAAATGAAAGTGATAAACAAGCATATATTAATAAAGCATTAAATAAAAGTAATGTGAAATTTGATATAAATAAAGAAAATATAAACTATGAAAATAATGTTATTACATTAATTACATGTGATAATAATAACAAATATAGAGTCATTGTTCATGCAATTGAAAATATATAACAAACAAAAATTTAAGGTTCCAAATTGGAACCTCAAAAAGTTTTATTTATTAATAAAAAATCCTTGACTTTTAAGGATTTGAATAGTATAATATGTATTGTAGCATAAGAGATAGCAAAGAGTGGAAGCAAATTCCACTCTTTAGTTTTACGAAAAATTAATAAAGGAGACTAACTATTAAAAGTCAAGACTTTTTATTAAAAAAATAAAAAATTGGAAAAATCCCATGCCAAATAGGC
>CANQCW010000090.1 GCA_947591055.1 uncultured Clostridia bacterium
TTTCTAAAAATTTTGAACGGCTTTAACTAAGAATCTTGTGAGACCGCCGTGGATCACAAGTAATTAAAGTAACCTTTCTGATATTGTCAGAGTTCTGAGCAATATGAGACATGTCATCAGGAGCGACGTTGTGAATCATCTCGTTGATAGTGTAGGAAACTTTAGAGCCGGTTTCTAGAGATAATGTCGAAGGAGTCGCCGAATAGATAATTGAGTCAATTTAGTAAATACCTTTCTGTAGTTGTGACCCTCAATGCAGAGATTACCGAGGCTGATTAAGATCAGGGCCGAGCAAATCTAACAGTGCCGAACTTTAAGAGCATTTAAACGTTCCTGTTTTGATGAGGAATCGAATATGTAACACTTAATGTCAATTTTCTCAAGTACTATTTGTCCTAAGACAGAAAATCCATTTGCCTTTGAAGGCATATCAGATACATCTACTATTTCTATACCTGGTTCAACTGTATTTTCTCCTTCATCTTCTGATAAAAGAATATTAGCTGAATTGTCGTATTCGAAATCAGAGATATCTTCTAGATCTGTCATATTGCTTTGTAAAAAGTAAATAACAATTGTGGCTAAAATTATCAAAAAAGCAATGCTAATAAGAATTATTCTTTTTTTTTTGCTTTTAGACTTTAACCCCAAGTTGCGCTGTTTCATATGCTTCACTTTTTTTGTTCACCTTCACCTCCTTTAAATCTTAGAATGAATTTATATAATTTTAAAAAATTAATATCAAAATTATTAAATATATCATTCTCAAAATTTTAGAATATATCATTTAATTTTTGTTTATTTTGCTATACAAAATAAGCATGAATTAATGTTTATGGTATATTCTATTGCTATCATAGCAATGTCAGGCTTTAACTTTTGTTTTTTTAAAAGTTTTTTCCTTAAATTGTGTATGTTTATTATATTTCATGGAGTAATTTTATCACTTAATTTTTGTTAAGTCAATATTTAATTTTAATCTTTTTCAAATATTTCTAAATATTTCGACAATAAAATACTCTTTTTTGGGTATTTGCTATGATGTTATATACCATATTTTTGATTCGGGTCTATTTTATATTAAAATATATTAATTGTCAACAGGAAATTTATTCCGAAATTTGAACATTTTTCAAGTTTTTTGTTATAAATTATGTTTACTTTTATTACCTATTTTTTATGCTAAATTATGCTAAAAGGAAAATGTTTTTTTTAATCATTTTCCTTTTAGTCCTATTTTTCCTTATTTTTAGCCACTTTCAGCTTATTATTTATTTTTTACATTTGATAAACATATACAAATTTATCTACATATACATAAAATTTATTTTGCTTATCTTTTATTTTTTCATAATGAATAACATTTGTTCTATTTTGTTCTGCTAAGTCTATTAAGTCTTCTAACATATCAATTTTCATTACATTATAGTTTTCCACACTTGGCTCATTAGACACTGTTACTATTAATTCGCTATAATTCTTCATTATATACTTTATTTTTCTCTTATACTTTTCTTCTGGTGTCTTCTTTTTTCTATTTATTACTATTATTGCTAATGCTATTATTATATTTATTATACTTATTACATAATATATATCTGCATTATTTTTCGAATATTCTTCCTTTTTTGACACTTTTTCATAGTTTTTTTCAACATTTGATACACTATTTGTTAATGCTATATCTAGTTCGATGGTGTCTCCCCTATCTTCCCTATTTATATTTTTTTCTACCTCTCCCCTATTTTTATCTTGAATTTTTATATCATATAATATATTAAATTTTACCTTTAATACAGCATCTATTGTTATTCCATAGTTTTCTTCATATTCTCGTGCCAAATTATTATAAAAATCATAATTAATATCCACGTTTTCTTTAATCTGGAACTCTTGTTCGTTTATTTTATTTTTCTTTTCTTCTAACAATATATAATCTTTTGTCCATATTTCTTTTTCTTGTTCATTATTTGACACTTTTCCAACTAATTGTGCTGTAATATTATATTTATATTCTATTTCTTCTATATTTTTTGTTTTAAAGTCATATTCAAATTTTAGCAAATATTTATCTATTGATTTTGATGCATAATATTTATCTGATGGAAGTATATTTTCATCATAAAAATTATTTTCTTTTAGCAATACTTGATAATCCGCTTCTTTTGTTGCTACATAACTATACAAGGCTTCTTGTTTATCTGTTTTTATTCCTACACCTAAGAAAAATGCTGAAATTCCCAATAAACACATTATTACAACAATAATAACAATTTTTCGTACATTTTTTGACATACCTCTTTAGTCCTCTCTTTCTAAGTTAAAATAATCATATAGCCATACAGACAGATATCCTATATATTTTATATGACATACATATTTTCCTTTTATTTGACCTATTTGTACTAATTTTTCATCTGATTTATTATTGTTATCTCCTTTTGTTTCAAATTTCGTATTTTCGCCTTCTCCTATTTTATATACAATACGATGCATTATATTTCTATCTTGAGCTCTATACAAAATTATTGAGTTTATTTGCAAATCTTTTATTTCATCTGCATTTAACTTCTTATATATAACTACATCTCCTTTTTCAAGTACTGGAGACATACTATTTGATAATATCGTTATTGGTTCATACTTAAATATCCCTACCATAAAACATATTAGAAAAAGTAATAAAATTATTGTAATGGCATAACTTAACTTATAATAATTATTTTGTTTCTTTTGTCTTACATCTTCCCTTTGTTTTGTTAGCTTATATCTATATATTAAATAAATTATTATTGCTGATAATATATTTAATGAGCTTGATACAAACCAGTCTATATTTGGCAAAATTGGCATAAGCAGTGTTACTAGTTTTACATTTACTCTATATATCATTGATGAGATATATGATGTTTTTTCTGTTAAATAAGTATATAAGATTCCATTTATTATTGTGGGTATGATTATTTGACAAGTATATTCAAAAAGTTCTTTTTTATTAGAAAATATATCAATTATCGCTTTATAATTTATTTCTAACAATATTAATAAAACTGTTGTAAAATATATTACTTTTTTATTTTTACTTCTAAGCACTATATAAGTTCTTAAAAGTTCTATTCCTATAATTGGTATAATTTGAATAAAAATGTTATTTATTATTCCTTTTATACTATGATTATATGGACTTTTTGCAAATCCAAAATAA
>CANQCW010000091.1 GCA_947591055.1 uncultured Clostridia bacterium
AAAATTATTTTAACACAACTTTGGGAGTGTCTCATTTTTTATTCTTAATTTTCCCGAAATTATTTTACACTATTACTGATAATAACCTAGATTATTAAAATCTAGGTTATTAATCAAAATAATTTTTCTATAATTATTTGTTTAAATTTTGATTGTTGTTATTGTTTTGATTATTTTTTTGATTGTTGTTATTATTACTGTTCTTATTGTTATTGTTTGATTTTTTTGAATCATTTGACATACTTAAAGCACCTCCATTTCGTTATAACTTATTTATTACCAAAAATAATGAAAAATATACATTGAAAAATGCATTAATAAAAAATAAGTTTATTGCATAAATAATATATTTAGTATATAATCACAAAAAAGGAGTTATTTATGAGTGATAAAAATTTCGTTATAGGTGTTGAAGGACTGGTATCTTCTGGAAAAACTTCAATGTGCAAAGAACTTATTAAATTGATACCGAATACTATATATATAGATGCAGGATATATTTATAGAGGAATAATTTATGCAATTGCAAAAAATAAAATAGATTTGTCTAATTCTAAAATAGATCCATTTGAACTTATGAAAAATCTTAAAGTTGAATTTAAAATAGAAAATGGAATTACACAAATTTATATTGATAATGAAAAAATAGATGAAAACAAAATTGAAACAATGGATAATGCTATTGGAGTATCTAAATTTGCAAGTACAAATGATAATAAAAATCTATTTTTATTTGCAAGAAATATTATAGAAGAATATAGAAAAAACTTTAATTTGATTGTATCGGGAAGAAATTTAATACAAATATATCCAGAAATGAATATACATTTATTTATAACTGCATCATTAGATGTTAGAATACAAAGAAGATTTAATGAATATAATGGAAAATATTCATTAGAAGAGGTTAAAAATATAATTGAACAAAGAGATAATATTCACGAAAAAGCAGGATTTAACAATGTAAGTGATATTACAGAGAAAATAGATTTAACAGAGTGCATATCAGCGAAAGAATCAGCTATTAAAGTATTAAATATTTTAAAAGAAAAAAATATTGTATAAAATTTTAATGAAAAGAGGAAGTAAATGAATACATATACTAATACTAAATTAGATGAATTTAATAAAATGATTTCTAACAAAAGAGTTGCAATTATTGGATTGGGAGTAAGCAATTTGCCATTAATTGATTATTTTAAAAAATTAGGTTCATCAATTACTGTTTTTGATAATAGGGAAGAAGAAAAAATTGAAAGTAATATATTAGATGACTTAAAAGATAAAAACATAAGAGGATATTTTGGAAAAGATGCTTTAAAAAACTTAATTGGATTTGATTACATATTTCGCTCACCATCTTGTATGCCAAGCACTCCAGAAATAGAAAAAGAAGTAGAAAAAGGAGCAATTCTTACATCTGAGATAGAAAAAGTTTTGGAGTTATCTCCTAGCCATATTGTAGGTATAACTGGAAGTGATGGAAAAACAACTACAACAACTTTAGTTTATGAATTACTAAAAAGTGCTGGTTACAAATGTTTTTTAGGTGGAAATATAGGAACACCACTTTTTACTCAAATCAAGGATATGAGACCAGAAGATTATGTGGTTTTAGAACTAAGTAGTTTCCAATTAGTTGATATGAAAATAAGTCCTCAAATTTCAATTGTAACAAATATTACTCCAAATCATTTAAATGTTCATAAAGATTATCAAGAGTATATTGATAGCAAAAAGAATATTTATTTACATCAAAATGAAGATGGAATTTTAGTAATTAATAAAGATAATGAAATAACTAAAGAATTTTATAAAGATGCTCCAGGAAAGGTACGTTTCTTTAGCCATAAAGAAATACTTGACAATGGTGTGATTTTTGATGAAAAAGATAAAACAATAAAAATATGTGATGATGGAGTAAGAAAACATTTAATAAAACAAAAAGATATGCTATTAAAAGGAGAACACAATTGCGAAAATGCTTGCTCTGCAATATCTGCAACACTAGGATTAGTTAAAGAAGATACTATGATTGATACGATAAAAAACTTTGCAGGGGTTGAACATAGGCTAGAATTTATAAGAGAAATAAATGGAGTAAAATGGTATAATGATTCAATAGGAACAAGCCCAACTAGAACAATAGCAGGTCTTAACTCATTTGATGAAAAAATTGTGTTAATTGCAGGAGGATATGATAAACATTTAGATTATACTCCAATTGGAAAGCCAATAGTAGATAATGTATCAAAACTTATACTAATGGGAGATACTGCTGAAAAAATAGATACTGCAGTTAGAAATGAATTAGAAAGACAATCTAAAACAATGCCAATATATAAATGTTCTACATTAGAAGAAGTAATTAAAAAAGCAAAAGAAATAGCAGAAGAAGGAGAAATTGTATTATTTTCTCCAGCAAGTGCAAGTTTTGATATGTTTAAAAACTTTGCAGAAAGAGGAGATAAATTTAAGCAAATAGTTAATTCTTTAAGTGAATAGTAAATTCTCTTTAAGTGAATAATAAACTCGTTATAGAAAATAATTGTAAAATTGCTATAAACGAGTATCAAAAAAATACCTTCAGACATAAATTATGTCAGGAGGTATTTTATGATATATGAAGATTATTTTAAAAGTGTAATAGGAGGAAATTTCAAATCACCAGAATATTATTCTACATATGAAAATAAAACTTATGAACCAGTACAAGTAAATACAATGCCAAATAATTTTAATGACACTATTGATTTATATCCAGATATATACAAAGTAGTTTTACCAATGGTAGATAAAATGCTTGTTGGAAAAGATGTTAATTCTTTAGATGAGACTATTTTAGATAAATGGACATTAGAAATATATGATTCACTAGAAGCAGAAGATAATACTAATAAAAATAATCAAATCTATGAAAGTGAAACTACAAGTTCTAACAAGGTAGGAAATATAACAAATACAAAAATGGTAAATTCAAATCAAGCAATAAATAACAGAAATAGTTATGCAAAAAATGTAATTAATTCTAATATTCAAACAAAGGAAGTAAGTAATTCTAACATTCAAGCAAAAGAAATAATAAATTCTAATGTTCAAGCAAAAGAGGAAACAGTAGATGTTGTTTCAAGATATCAAAATAGAAAAAATCCGCTTCTTAGAGATTTAATAAAAATAATGATATT
>CANQCW010000092.1 GCA_947591055.1 uncultured Clostridia bacterium
CTAAGCTCATTTTTTAATTATTCCTTTCTTATTTTTCGTTATTGATTATATAATATAAGATGAATAATTTCAATTAAAAAATGGAGATTCTTGTTTTAAGAATCTCCACTTTTACTTACTACTGCGACTTTAGTCGTGAAATTTAAAATTTTGATTGAAATAAACATAGTCATTTATTTCTCCCTTGTAAACCTCTTCATCATATCTATCTCTAACAACTAGACCGATATTTTTGTTGCTCTTAATTCTAGCATAGAATTTACATTCCTCATTTTGAATAATCTTTTTCAGCATATTTAAATTTCTTCCTTCATCAGTTGCAGAAAAATATACTTGCTTAAGGTCGTCGCCTAACAAGTTTTTTATCGTTTGTTCTGCCAATTCTATTTCTTTTTCTTCTCTTTGCCTATCTTCGCCTGAGAAAATCAGAAAATAAAGAATCAGATAGATAATAACCGTTGCTAAAACACACCATATCGCCCAATAAAAAATTGCTTGATCTTCAGTAGGTTTTGAAATTAACCCATTTACAAGCATACAAATAAAATATATTGTGCTTATCAAAACTGATATGAGGTTTGCCTGCTTTGAGCTTAATTTTCTTTTACTCCGATTATTTGCCATAAAATTTCCTCCTTTAACAAATTATTGTTTTGCTGTTATTTGTTACTCTATGTTAACTCCTAAAAGGAGATTATAAAAAATTAATAATCTATTTATATTTTATCATAACATAGCTAGATTTTCAACTATTTTAATTCTTTTTACATCGTTTATTAAATTCATTATATTTTTATTATAAATTTTTTCTTTCACAAATAAAATTATAATTTATTATACTCTTCATCTGTTACAGGTTCACACCATTCATTAGAAGTATTTTCTCCTGGTACTTCAATGGCTATATGGCTGAACCAAGAATTTTTTGAGGCCCCGTGCCAATGTTTTACATTTGCGGGAATTGTAATAACCATCCCAGGTTTAAGACTTACTGCTTCTTTTCCTTCTTCTTGATACCATCCTTCTCCAGCTATGCATATTAATATTTGTCCTCCGCCTTTTGTAGCATGATGTATATGCCAATTATTTCTACACTTTGGTTCAAATGTTACATTTGCTAAAAATACTGGACATTTTCCTTGTTCAGTTAATGGATTTAAAAAAGATTCTCCTATAAAATATTTTGCAAAATTTACATTTGAATTACCTTTTCCAAATACATTTGCTTTATCAAATTCTTCTTTATTCATTTTTCTTACCTCCAATTTTTTTATTTATAATAATTTCATTATACTTTCATAAACCATTTCATATATTGAAAAAAACTTAAATGGAACTTCTGCATTTTCCATAGCCTCTTTTTGTTTATCAGTTGCACGAGTATATGGATATATTCCATACATTAATGGAAAAAATGAAAATATAAATCTTTCTTTTTCTTCTTCCTTCATATGTTTGAAGAATTTATCTAAACATTTTTTCATTGAACTTAATGATTGCCCATAACTTTTCTTAAAATCAACTAGTTGTTCCATACGACTATTTGCTTCCATATCATAAAGATTCATTGATAGTAATTTTAATAACTGCTCCCTTTTTTCAATGCTTTTTGCAATTTCTTCTGCAAATTCTTTCTTTTTCAATTTCTCATTTTTGGCATATATGTCTTCTAAATCTTTTATCCATCTGTCATATTCTCTTTTAAAAAGAGCTAAAAATATTTCTTCTTTTGTTTGAAAATAGTTATATATAGAAGGTCTTGAAAATGTAGTTTTTTCACTTATATCTTTTAATGTAATTTCTTTGAAACTCTTTGTTTGATATAATTCTTCACAGGCATTTATTATTTCATCTTTTCTTTCATCTGCTGATTTAATTTCCATTTTAAGTTTCACTCCTTATAATATTAATTGTATTCATTGTATTTGGAAATCCTACATAAGGCAAACATTGTAACATTGTAGCCAATAATTTTTCTTTTGAGTTTCCTACTTTTATATTTCCAAGTACATGTGCTTTTATTTGAGTATCTGCTCTCATTGTTGTTAAACCAACAAGTACAAGTAACTCTCTAGTTCTTATATCTAACCCTTTTCTCGTATAAAAATCTCCAAAACCAAACTCTGTTAAATATTTTGGTATCTCTGGTACATCTGGATATTTTTCTTTTATTTCATCCCCATATATTGGATTTTGAATATCAAATCCTTTTTCATATCTTGTTTCATCTGTTACTGTTCCTGTAATTTCTAAAGGCAATTTAATTTCTCTTGATTTAAAAACTTCGTTCATTGTGTTTACTGCATTTAATGTTCTTGGAAAACCTATAAAAGGCGCTAATTGATAAATAACTTCTCTTATTTCTATAGGTGTTGCTCCTACATTTAAAGCTGCATTTATGTGTGCTGATAATTGTGGTAATGTTTGTAATACTGCTAAAATTGTTACTGTAATTAATTCTCTTTCCTTCATACTTAGCTCATCACTACTATGAAATACATCTCCAAATATAAACCTTCTTAAAATTTCCATAAGTTCATGATCTATTTCTGTATTTGCATCTAGTAATTCTCCAAATAATTTATTAAAAACTTCTTTGCTTTCTTCAAAACGATTCATTTTTGTCTCTCCTTTTTTGACATTATGTCAGTACTATAATATATTATGTTTGACACAATGTCAATATACTTTCTAAAAAAACAAAGTAGAAAATAAAATCTACTTTGTTTTTTCTTAGATTATAAAACAATATTTAAGAGTTTTTCTTCTTCAAGATGTCTGATTTTACATCATTAAGGCCTGACCATCTCTCTTTGTAATCTTCTATACCATATTTAAGGTATAACTTTTGCTTTTCCTCTTCTGTAATTTTTTCTGGTTTTTGGTCCAAAGTTTCATAATCTTTCCATGCCATATTGTCTACCTCCATAAAATTTTCTTGGAGGTTTTGAAACCTCCAAGTGTTTTGCTTATTGGTTTCAAAAAAAATTCAATACATAATATATTATAGCATAAATTTTACATAAAATCAATTTTATAAAAAATTTTAGATATATTAGACTGACCATCTACTATATAACTTGTAATTTAGCGAATAGTAACTTAATTTTCTTTTTTATTAAACATATGGCGTACTTTATCTATTCGATTA
>CANQCW010000093.1 GCA_947591055.1 uncultured Clostridia bacterium
TGGAGACATGGGTTCGATTCCCGTTGGGGTCACCAATATACGCCACTTTAGCTCAGCTGGTAGAGCAACTGACTTGTAATCAGTAGGTCGTCCGTTCAAATCGGACAAGTGGCTCCATTATTAAAGGTCATTAACTTTAGGTAAGCTATTGTTATTGGCTTTTATTTTTTATTTTAAGGAGTTCTATGAATAAATAAGTACATATAAAGGAGCTAATAAAAATGGAAGAAAATCAAGAAAAAAATACGCAAATTAAAGTTGCAATAGTTACAGGTTCTTCTCGTGGAATCGGTGCAGAAATTGTAAAAACTTTATCTAGTAATAATTATATTGTTATTTTAAATTACAATAAATCTAAAGAACTGGCTGAAAAAATATCTAAGGAATTTAAAAATGTTTATCCATTTAAAGCAGATGTTTCTAATTATGTAGAAGTAAAAAATTTAATTGATTTTGCAATTACTAAATTTGGTAAAATTGATTTATTAGTAAATAATGCAGGAATTGATTTAGTAAAAACTATTACAGACACAACTCCTCAAGATTTTGATAATGTACTTAAAACAAATTTATATTCTGCTTTTTATACATCTAAAGAGGTATCTAAATATATGATAAATCAAAAATCTGGTCATATCATTAATATTTCTTCAATATGGGGAATAACAGGTGCTTCTTGTGAAATGGCTTATTCTGTTAGCAAAGCAGGCTTAGATGCTATGACTAAATCTTTAGCCAAAGAATTAGGTCTTTCTAATATTAGAGTAAATAGCATTGCTCCTGGAATTATTGATACAGAAATGAATAGTTTTTTGACGGAAAATGAAAAAAATGAGCTTTATGAAGAGATTCCTTTAAAGAAAATGGGAACTACAAATGATATTGCTTCTTGTGTATTATTTCTAGAAAATAATCCTTATATTACAGGACAAATTATACAAGTAAATGGTGGATGGAATATGTAAAAGGTAGCATCTAGCTACCTTTTTTAAACTATTTGTTTATTTCTTCTAAAACTTCTTCTACATCTATTCCATGAACTAAGCATGCTTCTTCTATAGTTTCTTCTTGTGATGCAGGGCATCCAACACAATGCATACCAGCTTCTAATAATATATCTACTTTTTCTGGTGCTTTTTCTAATAATTCTCCTATTTTTGTATCTTTATTTATTTTCATATAAAATATTCCTTTCTATAGATTTTTTATAATTACTTAAATATTTTATCACATTTTTTATAAAAAGTATAGACAAATTTATTTTTTAGTTGTATAATACCAAATATTGGAAGGAGTGATTTTATTTTTACTTTAATTGATTTATTCTTTTTTATATTCATTTTTAACATTTTTCTTAACTTTTATTTTCTGTATAATCTGATTCAACTATTATTTTTCCATAACTTACAAGGTTCAAAATTAAAACTAAAATTAAAAAAGGAGGTTAAATAAACATTATCGCATTTTTAATTTTACTTTTGGCATTTATTATTTTATTTTTGCTTTTTATTTTATTTAAGCCAATATTATTTGCAAATAGTTTAATTTATTACAGTCATTTTAAAATATTTAATTTTTTAATAGAAGATCCTACTATTTGGAAGTTTTCAAAAATAGTTTTTATCATTACATCAATTACTTCTACTCTCATTATTTCTTATTTTATATATTCTTTATTAAATTCCAAAAAAAACAATATAACAAAATTAAATAAAGCCCCTGATTTTGGATTATTAGTTGGTATTGATAATAATAAAAAAATTTATATTTCAGAAAAAGGTCTATATCAAAATTTTTTAATAACTGGTACTATTGGCTCTGGTAAGACATCTTCTGCTTTATATCCCTTTACTAAACAGCTTATAAATAAAACTTACTATGGTAATAAACTAAGCTTTCTTATTTTAGATGTTAAAGGTAATTATTATTCAAAAGTACTTGATTTTGCAAAAAATAGTAATAGATTAAGTGATGTAATAGTAATTGAACTAGGCGGAAAATATACATATAATCCCCTTGATAAGCCTAATCTTAAAGCTAGCGTACTTGCTAATAGACTTAAGGAGATATTAACTTTATTTTCCCCTAATAATCAAGAATCTTATTGGCTTGATAAATCAGAGCAAATTTTAGAAGCTTGTATTAAGTTTTGCAGAATCTACAACGAAAATTATGTTACATTTGAAGAAATTCATAATTTAATAATTGATAAACAATATTTTGAAAATAAGCTTTCAGTCGCAAGAAAAATATTTTTATCAAATAAATTAAGCACAAATAGTGTTTTTGATTTATATAGCGCAATTTCCATTTTAGAAAAAGATTATTTTTCTTTAGATAGCAGGACTTTTAACATCTTAAAATCAGAAATCACTAGAATAACTAATTGTTTTGTTTCTAGTTTAGATGTAAAAAATACTTTTTCTCCAAGAAAAGAAGATGAAAGTTTTTATGGATTTGAAGATGTTTTAGAATCTGGAAAAATTGTTGTTTTAAATATGAATATTGCTGAATATAAGAATTTATCTAAAATTATTGCTGCATATTTAAAATTAGATTATCAGACAGATGTACTTAAACAATTATCTAAAAATAAAAATATTATTCCTACGGTTTTTATATCAGATGAATATCAGGAATATGTCACTTCTTCCGATGCTTCTTTTTTCTCTCAAAGTAGAGAAGGTAAATGTATTAATATAGTTGCTACTCAAAGTTATACATCTATTTTGAATAGCTTAAATAATCAATATTCATGTAAAGTTATAATTCAGAATTTAGTAAATAAATTATGGTTTAGATGTGATGATGTTTTTACTATTGAAGATATCCAAAAACAAATTGGAAAAATAGAAAAAGAAAAAATATCTACATCATATTCTGAAAACTCTAAAGAAAGTTTTTATAATCATTTTGCTAAAAATTTTGTTTCAGTTGATTCAAATTTATCTGAAAGTGTTAATTCATATACTCAATTTGATTTTGAGTATGATTATAA
>CANQCW010000094.1 GCA_947591055.1 uncultured Clostridia bacterium
TTGTGCCTAGTTCTACTATACTCTGGCTCTGGGTTTCCTAGGCCTACTATCAAATACATTTTTCTCTCCTATTTTTTATATCTACACTATTATAATAGAAAATGGAATATTTTTCAAGATATTTTCTATTTTTTGTACTTTAAATTATTAAAGAATTGCATTTATATTTTTACTTGCCCTTAATTTTTTATGTCCAACAAGTAAAAAGATTTGAGTAATTTTTCAACTCAAATCTTTAACTTTGAACTATTTTTTCTTTAATTTTCTTTTTACTATAATAAATGTAGCTATTAATCCAGTAAATATACTTGTTATACCTATTGCGATTTGTTTACCACCAGTTCTTGGCATTATTACTAAATCATTTTTATCTTCATTATCTGATAAAGTAGTTTCTTCCAAATTATCTTTAGCTTGAATTTTTACTAAATTAGTAATTGTATTACATATATTAACACCTTCTTTTTTAGTTAATACAAGTTCAAACTCTCTTGTTTCATTTGGATTTATATTATCTACATCCATAAAAATTCTATCAGCACTTATTGACCATAAAGGATTATCTTCTTGAAGAGCCATATAGCCATCAGGAATATAGTCAACAAGAACACCTGAACCTACCTTTTCTTCATTATTAGTAACTCTAATTATGTAGTATATTTTATTTGTTGATGAAGAATTAGCATCTTTTATTTCAGCTTCAATTTTACCTACTTTATTTTTTAATTCATAATACCTGTCATTAATAGTACCTTGTTTTAAATTCATATCAACTTTTAAGTTAAATTTTAACTTTTGATAATAGTAATACATTTCTATATCACTTCTTCCAATAAGTACATCTTCTGATTCAGGCTTTTCTACTAATTTGTAGTCTTCAAATTCTTTTTCTTCTGTTTTAAATACTGAGCCTTCTATTACAACATCTGATACGCTATCTAATTCTTGTTCACTTTCTTTATCTACGTAATGAACAGTAATTCTGCTTTGTTTAATGTAATAATAATTAACTTCTTGTTTGTCCCTTGTTATTGTGTGCTCATTAGAATCAGGTCCTGCATAAAACATATATCCATCAAATTCTTTTGCTTGAGAGTTAACTAAATCACCTTCAATACCTTCAAGCACTTCTGTTCCTATTTTATCTTTAGAACTCTTATCTAAATAATTAACTGTAATTTTTCCTTTATGTTTGTAATAATAATTAATTATTTGCTCTTTTTTAGTGTATTTGTACTGTTCAGTTGGTTTTTCTACTAATACATAATCATCAAAACTTCTATCTTCTAATGGAATAACTTCTCCTTCTGCACCAACTTTTTTAACAGTATCTAAAACTTGTCCTGTTGTTTGGTCAATATAATTAATTGTAGCTTTAGCATCTGTATATTTGTAGTAATATTTTACATGAACATCTTCATGAGGCATTACTCCACTTGTATTATCAGATGCATTAACAAATGTATAGCCTGTTATATCTGCTTTATTCGTAGAATATTGTTCATCCTCTAAAACTTTACTTTGGCTAGACTGTGCGATTTTTTCATTGCTTAAAATATCTATGTAATCTATAATTAAATTGTATTTACTTTTGTACCAAAAATCAAAAGTTTGTAACTTCTCTTGTAAAGTAACTTCTGAAACATTTGGTCTTTCAACTAAGACTTTATCAGTAAAACTTTTTTCTTCTAGCACTATTTGTTCTCCAACAGGTCCAGTTTTTATAACTGAATCAAGCTCTTTGTTAGTGTATTTTTCCATATATCTAGTTTTTACACCAGAGCTTTGAAGATTAAATGATGCAAGTAAATTAGACTCTCCACCTGCTCTTTCCATATAAAATATTCTTAAAGTATGCTCTCCTGGTGCTAACATACCAGTAGATAATGCTGTTTTAGTTACTGATTTTGTTTCTTTGTTTGTAGATTGATTATATATTGTTTCATAGTAAGCTTGATTTTTAGCAAAGTTTATATTCCCTTTTTGCTTCCTGTGTACTCCACCTAAATCAAGTATTAATGTATCATCTACAAATACCCATACATCATCATCTCCTGAAAAATTAAATACCATATCTTCATACTTTCCAGTAGAAGAATTCTTTACTTTTCCATCTGTTGTCATATAAAAAGGAATTTCAAATTTTGCTGTAAAATATAAATTTCTCCTTTCTGCATCTGAAATAGTATCATCACTGCAATTGTTAAAAGGGAAAAATCCTCCTCTTTCACCTTCGTGAAGTTTAAAAGTTTTTGCTCCATAATCTTTTGTAACATGATATCTATCACTATCAAAACTGTAATATCCATTTTCTTGTTTTAAAAATGGGAACTTCCAATTTGTCAATATTTCATTATAAATATTATTTTTTCCAGTTGCACCACTCGTTGGAAATAAATTGTTACTATTTTTAAATTTATCAGCTAAAGCAATATTTCCATTGACCAATTTGTTTTTTACTAAACCTTGTACTACACCAGAACTCTCATTTCTAACATCTGGTGATACATAACCATTTTGGACTCCTCCTAAAATGATTCCATAACAAGAACCGAATAATAAATAATTTTCATCTAATTTTCCTCTTTCAATTACTGGCTTTTGATTATATTCATCCCAAGTAAGTCCTCTCATTTGTTCATTATAAACATCTCCATTAATATCTACTAATGAAGCATTTACATATCTTACATCTGATTCTGATACTGCATTACAGCTAACTTGTGCATTGCTATGTTTTGCTCCAAACATGCTAAATAATAACATGAAAGCATTTGCAGCTAGCATTGTTTTAAATAATTTTTGTTTTTTCATTTTACTCCTTTACTAATAAACAAAAAACTCCCTACAATTTTTCATTTATTATTTAATTTTTGTTTTAGGGATTTTACTTAATCTTCTTAAATATTTAGATTTTTAAAATTTAAAAATTTT
>CANQCW010000095.1 GCA_947591055.1 uncultured Clostridia bacterium
TCATTTATTCCTCTAACTGCAATATCTATATCTGAATTTTCATTAAATTTTCCATTAGCTATAGAGCCAAAAATAAATACTTCATTAGCTCCATTTTCTTTTAATATTTTAGTTGCTTTCTTTATATCTTCTTTGTAAGAGTTTGGCAAATTATTTAATTTTTCTTCCATTTTGTACTCCTCCTTTACTGTAACTAGTATAACATATTTGTAATAAAAATAAAACAACTTGTTCACATATATTAGCTATATTTTTATAAAAAGGGATACTTTTAAGTATCCCTAGTTATTGTCAGCAGTATTTGTCGCTGTTACTATACCTGTATTTGTTGTTCCATCATTCATCATAAAGCATCTTTTTTGCATTAATAAATCTTGAACATTTCTTAGAGCCTCTCCAAATCTTTGGAAGTGTACTATTTCCCTTTGTCTTAAATATCTAAGAACATCTACTACATCTGGATTATCTCTAGATAAATCTATTAATTTTTCATAAGTTGCTCTAGCTTTTTGTTCCGCTGCTAAATCTTCTTGCAGATTTGCTATTGGGTCTCCTTTTGCTGCAATATATGCTGCTGTAAATGGTACTCCTGAAGCTGAACTTGGATATACATCTACACCATGGTCTGTATAATAGTCTCCTAAGCCTGCTTTTTCAATTTCTTCAATTGAAGCATCTTTTGTTAGTTGATGAACTATTGTTCCTACCATTTCTAAGTGTGCTAATTCTTCTGTTCCTATATCATTTAATACAGCTTTAGATCTAGTGTCTGGCATACCAAATCTTTGTGATAAATATCTAAGAGATGCTGCAAGTTCTCCATCTGGTCCACCATATTGTGATATTATCCATTTAGCAAGTCTTGGGTTTTTTTGTTTTATATTAATAGGATATTGAAGTGTTTTATTATATGTCCACATACTTAATCATTTCCTCCTTCCCAAGGCCATGTTTCGTTTTATTTGGAAGAACGATTTTAATTTTTAAATTTTTTGATATAAAAAATAGTTAATGTTCATACACTTTTATTGAGGTGATTAAATGCAAGAAAAAGCATCACAAATAAAAGTAATAAATATATATAAAGAAAATAATATAACTCTTACTAATTTAGTACAACAATGGCTTAATGAAAATTATTTTTTTTGGAATTTAAATAATAATAAATAATAATTGCAAATTTTAGGTTCTAGAAGGGATGATAAATGCAAGAGTTAATATCTAACTTTCCTCCTACTTATTTTAAAGTAGGAATTTACACAAGACTTTCAAGAGAAGATGAAAAAGACAAAGAATCTGAAAGTATCGATACACAAAAAAAATTATTATTGAACTACATAAAAAGTCAAGGTTGGATTTTATTTAAAATATATGTAGATGATGGATTTACTGGTACAAATTTTAATAGACCTGATTTTAAAAATTTAATTAATGATATTGAACTTGGTAATGTAAACTTAGTAATTACAAAGGATTTATCTAGACTTGGTAGAGACTACATTGAAACAGGTTATTATTTAGAAAAATACTTTCCATTAAAAAATGTACGATATATTGCTTTAAATGATGGAATAGACACATTTGACAATAATAATACTAACAATGACATGACTCCTTTTAAATCTGTTTTTAATGATATGTACGCAAAGGATATTTCAAAAAAAGTACGTTCTAGCTTACTTACCAAAGCATCTAGTGGACAAAACATTAAATCTTTTTTACCGTATGGATATAAAAAAGATGAAAAAGAAAAAGATATTATATTAGTAGATTATGAAGTTTCGCCTATTATTCAAAAAATATTTGAAATGTATCATACTGGAAATAACAAAACTGAAATATGCAGATACTTAAATAACAATAAAATATTAACACCATTAGCTTATAAAAGAAAAACTACAAATTATTTTAATCCCAATAACAAAACAAATTTATGGAATACTACTATGATTACTAAAATTCTTAGAGATAGAATTTATACAGGAGATTTAGTGCAACATAAATATAGCAAATTAAATTACAAAACTAAAAAAATTATTAAAGTGCCTGAGCAACAACATATTATCATTGAAAATAATCATGAACCAATTATTTCTAAGGATGTTTTCAATAGCGTTCAAATTATGCTTGATAAAAAATCAAATGAGTGGAATTATTCTACCTCTACTCCCCATTTACTTCGAGGTCTTGTATTTTGTAAAAAGTGTAAAGCAAAAATTACATATAATAAAAATCATGGAAAATATTTTAGATGTATATGTTCTTCTTATAAAAGAAATGGTAATAAATTTTGTTCTAATATCCATTTAAGAGAAGATACATTGATTGATTGTGTAATTAATAGTGTAAAAGAAAATATTGCTAAATTTTTAAAATATGATGAATTAGAATATATCTGTCCTTCTGCTCAAAAAGATGGTAAAAGATTGGATTATTTATATTCAAAAATAAATGAAAAAGATAAGTTGATTCAATCTCTTTATGAAGATAAAGTAAAAAGAATTATAACAGAATCTTTATTTACTAAACTTTCTAAGCAATATGAAATTGATAAAAAAAATTTACTAATACAAGTTCAAAAAGAAAAAGAAATTAATAAAAATACAATAAAAAAAGAGGACTTTATAAGTAATACTAAGAAATTATTAAATTTTAATAGCAGTAATATAGACAGAAATTTACTTATAAAATTGATTGATAAAATTGAAATAGATGATACTGATATTGAAATTTATTATAAATTTCAAGCAATTTAAATATATAGATTTTTAAAGTAAATTTACTAAACCAACTGTTTTACTTGATTTTTAAGCTAAAAGATGATAAAATATACAAAGTTTTATAATTATGTAATCTCCTATAAGAAACATTTAAGGAGTTAATATAGAGTAACTATTAACAATGCAAAATAA
>CANQCW010000096.1 GCA_947591055.1 uncultured Clostridia bacterium
CTAGAAAATGCAAGTAATAACGATAATAGTGATTTTAAATTTAATTTTAATAAAGCAATAGATATATTAAATAGATTTAGAGAATTTAAATCAGCATTTTTAGAAAAGGAATCTTTAGTTGTAACAAATGGTAACCCATATATTACAATAATTCTTTGCATGCAAGCAATCTCTCAAAATATCTCATTATGCATAAATGTACAAGATACAATGTTTGAATTAAATAGTGCTATAGTAGATGTATTTGGACTTTATTTAAATGACGACGGACCTAAAGTAGTAAAATATATGAATGTAGAAGAATTTAAAAATATTAACGCAGATGATATTGTAGTAATAGATGATAAATCAAAATATTTCTTTTTAAGAGATGAATTAAAAATAAAAGTAAGATATGTGTCTCTTTTAAATATTGACCTTTATACAGACTTTGATAGTTCTTCAATAACAAATAACATAAATGATTACTGTAATCAAAAATTTATTGGACTTGATATTCATAAAAATGAATCATTAGATGATTTTGTTGAAGAAACAAATAAATATGAAGGAGGCAACATTGCATTGATTTTAACTAAAGAACATATTAATCAAATGGATATATCAGATAAATTACCAGATAAAAAGGTATATTTTAATTGCAATCCATTTGCAAAAATAGAAGTAGACGTTGCACTTAAAAATTTATTAAAATAATATTAAAAAAAACATTGCCAAATTGCTAATTAAGTGATATAGTAATGAAGATTATTGTATATTTTGTAGAATTTAAATTTATTATTTAATGCAAAATAAATTACAGGAAAGAGGAAACATAGATGAAATTATTAAAATCTTATAGTGAAAAAGAAGTAAAAAGAGTTATGCCATTAGTCAAAAAAATTAATGATTTAGAACCCGAAATTGCAAAACTTACAGACAATGAACTTAAAGAAAAAACTACATATTTTAAAGGATTATTAAAAGATGGTAAAACTTTAGATGATATACTTCCAGAGGCATTTGCTGTTGTTAGAGAAGCAGCAAAAAGAGTTATTGGAATGAGACATTTTGATGTTCAATTAATTGGTGGTATTATACTTCATCAAGGAAGAATAGCTGAAATGAAAACTGGTGAAGGAAAAACATTAGTTGCAACACTTCCTGCATATTTAAATGCATTAACTGGAAAAGGCGTTCACATTATAACAGTAAATGATTACTTAGCAAAAAGAGATAGTGAGTGGATGGGAAAAGTATATTCATTTTTAGGCCTTACTGTTGGATTAGTTGTAAGTGGGATGAAACCAAATGAAAAACAACAAGCTTATAACTGCGATATTACTTATGGAACTAATAATGAATTTGGATTTGATTATTTAAGAGATAATATGGTTGTATATAAAAATCAATTAGTTCAAAGAAAATTAAATTATGCAATCGTAGATGAAATAGATAGTATTTTAATTGATGAGGCAAGAACACCTCTTATTATATCAGGTCGTGCTAATCAAGCATCTGATATATACAAAAAAGCAGATAGATTTGTAGCAAAATTAGAATCTAAAACAATTATAGAAGAAGATGTAAAAGATTTAGAACAAGAAGAAGACAATGAAAAATATGATTACATTGTTGACTTAAAAGCAAAATCAGCATCACTTACACAAAAAGGTATAGCTAAAGCAGAAAAAGAATTTGGATTAGAAAACTTTAATGATATTGAAAACTCAGAGTTAGTTCACGCAGTAAATCAAGCTTTACGTGCTCATGGAATAATGAAAAAAGATGTTGACTATATCGTAAAAGAAGGAGAAGTCTTAATAGTTGATGAGTTTACTGGACGTATTATGTATGGAAGAAGATACAATAATGGTCTTCATCAAGCAATAGAAGCTAAAGAGCATGTAAAAGTTGCAGACGAATCTAAAACTTTAGCCAATATTACATTCCAAAATTATTTTAGGATGTATGATAAACTTTCTGGAATGACTGGTACAGCTATGACAGAGGAAGAAGAATTCCAAGAAATATATAGATTAGATGTTATAGAAATTCCAACTAATAAACCAATGCAAAGAAAAGACTTATCAGATATAATTTATAAAAATGAAGATGCTAAATTTAGAGCAGTTATAAATGATATTAAAGAAAGCTATAAAAAAGGTCAACCAGTTTTAGTTGGTACTGTTTCAATAGAAAAATCTGAAAAATTAAGTAAAATGCTTAATAAAGAAGGAATTCCACATCAAGTATTAAATGCAAAATTCCATGAAAAAGAAGCTGAAATAGTTGCTCAAGCTGGTAAGTATAAAGCAGTTACAATTGCAACAAATATGGCAGGACGTGGTACTGATATTGTTCTTGGTGGTAATAGTGAATATTTAGCAAAACAAGAAATGAGAGATAAATATACTTATGAAGAAATAGAAGAAGCAACAGCATTTAATGAAACAGACGACGAAAACATAATAAAAAGAAGAGAAGAATTTAGAAATTTAGTTAAAAAATATGATAAAGGTATAGAAGATGAAAAGCAAAAAGTAATTGATGCAGGTGGACTTAAGATAATTGGTACAGAAAGACATGAATCAAGACGTATTGATAACCAATTAAGAGGTCGTGCAGGACGTCAAGGAGATAAAGGTGAATCAAGATTCTATATAGCATTAGATGATGACTTAATGAAAATATTTGGTGGAAATACAATTTCTAAATT
>CANQCW010000097.1 GCA_947591055.1 uncultured Clostridia bacterium
AAAAATCATAAAAAATTATTTTGCTTTACCTCTGCTTACTAGTTTTCTTGGTCCTTTTCTTGTACGAGCATTTGTTTTAGTTCTTTGTCCTCTAACTGGAAGACCTTTTTTATGTCTCATACCTCTATAGCATCCCATTTCCATTAATTGCTTAATGTTTAATGCTACTTCTCTTCTTAAATCACCTTCAACAGTATATTCTGCCATTGCTTTTCTTATTGCTTGTTCTTGTTCTGCTGTTAAATCTTTTACTCTAATGTCTGGATTAACTCCAGCGTCTTTTAGAATTTTTTGAGATCTTTTTAAGCCTATTCCATAAATATAAGTAAGTCCAATTTCTACTCTTTTTTCTTTAGGTAGATCAACTCCTGCTAAACGAGCCATTTTTACACCTCTTTCTTTTTGTTTAATTTTTACTTGAAATAGAATTATCTTGCAGTTCTAAAGGTGAAATGCACTAAAGAAATATTAATTGTATCGATTAGAAAGGTTTTATCTTCTACAAATATTATTTAATTAGTCTTTAGAAACTTTTAAGATAAAATATATATAAACACAAATCTAAATCAGCCGCTTGCTAGATTTGTGTTAATATCAAAATTAATTAACCTTGTCTTTGTTTATGTTTTGGATTTTCACATATAACTCTAACTACACCTTTTCTTTTGATTACTTTGCATTTGTCGCATATCTTTTTTACAGATGGTCTAACCTTCATTTTTGATACACCTCCTATTTTGCTTTCTAATGGTTGATATGTGAAGTCAAATGTAAAAAATTACACCTCACTTCACACCTCAACATCATTAGATTAATGTTTGCTATTTTATTTTGCTCTCCATATTATTCTTCCTTTATTTAGGTCATATGGGGAAAGTTCAATTTTAACTTTATCTCCCGGTAAAATTTTAATATAGTTCATTCTTAATTTTCCTGAGATATGTGCTAAAATTTCATGTCCATTTTCTAATTTAACTTTAAATAATGTATTTGGTAAAGCTTCTGAAACTGTACCATCTACTTCAATTACATCTTCTTTAGACATATAAACTAAAGCCTCCTATTTTTTAAATATTGACATAATGACCGAATTTAACACAATATTAATTATATATTATTTTTATGCCAATGTCAATATCTCTGGTTCGTTTTCTGTAATTAAAATTGTATTTTCATAGTGTGCTGATAGACTTTCATCTAGTGTCCAAATTGACCAACCATCATCACCTTGATAAATATCAGGTTTTCCGGCTGTAACCATTGGCTCTATTGCTAAAGTCATGCCTGGTTCTAGTCTTATTCCTCTGCCTGCTTTTCCATAGTTAGGAATTCCTGGATCTTCATGCATATCTCTTCCTATACCATGTCCTTCAAATTCTTTTATTACAGAATATCCATTTTCTTTAACATATTCACCTATTGCGTGAGAAATATCTCCTAATCTGTTGCCTTTTTTAGCAAATTTTATTCCTTCAAAAAATGCTTGTTTTGTTACTTCTATTAATCTTTTTGCTTCATCAGAAACATTGCCGACTGTATAAGTTCTAGCACAATCACCATTAAATCCGTCTTTATAAGCTACTAAATCAATACTTACAATATCTCCATCTAATAACATTCCATATTTTGAAGGAATGCCATGAATTATATTGTCATTTATAGATGCACAAACAGCTCCTGGAAAATCCATTACACCTTTTATTCCACTAGGATAACCTTTTTCTGCTGGAATAGCACCATATTTTCTCATTGCATTTTCTGCAATTTTGTCTAATTCTAATGTTGATATTCCTGGTTTTATTGCTTTTTCTACTTCTTTTTGAGCAAGGTTTGCTATTCTGCATGCCTCTCTCATTTTTTCAATTTCAGACTTGGATTTAATTGTTACCATTTTAGTTTCCTTTTTATTATTTCTTCCTATTAATTCTTTTTATTATTTTTTGTTATTTTGTTATTTTGTTATTTTTTTATTTCTTTTTGTTATTTTAATTTTGTTTCTATTATTTCAACTGCTTTTCTAGTTGTATCTTCTTTAGTCGTACTAGAATAAATATCTATATCAATAGATTCTAAAGTACCTTCATTTTTATAAAAATCTATTAAAGGCTCTGTATTTTTGTAATATACATTTAATCTTTCTCTGATTGTTTCTGGTTTGTCGTCATCTCTTACTATTAATTTTGAGCCACAAACATCACATATTCCTTCAACTTTTGGTGGCATAAATATAGTATTAAATGTAGCTCCACACTCTTTATTTGAGCATAAAACTCTGCTTGAAGTTCTTTTTATAATATCTTCATCTGGAATACATAAATTTATAACTGCTGTAATAGATTTACCTTTTTCATTTAAAAAGTTTTTTAAACTTTCTGCTTGATTTATTGTTCTTGGAAATCCATCTAATAATGCATTATCTAATGCAATTAATTTTTCTTCTACCATTGATATAGTAATTTCATCTGGAACTAATTTTCCATTTGAAATATATTCGTTTGCCTTTTTTCCTAAATCTGTTCCTCTTTTTATTTCATCTCTGAAAATATCTCCAGTAGATAAATGTGTTAAATTATATTTTTTGCAAATTTCTTTTCCTATAGTACCTTTGCCACTTCCTGGCGCTCCTAA
>CANQCW010000098.1 GCA_947591055.1 uncultured Clostridia bacterium
TGGGATTTTTTGTATAGTAAAATGCTAGAACAAAATCTAATTTTAGATTTATCCTAAAGAGCATACGGAAAGGATTTTATTATGATAAAAATAACATTAAAAGATGGAAGCATAAGAGAAGAAAAAGAAGGAATCTCTGTTATTGATTTAGCAAAATCTATAAGTGAAGGATTAGCAAGAATGGCAACTTGTGCTAGAGTAAATGGCAAAGTTGTTGATTTAAGAACTACTTTAAATGAAGATTGCGAATTGGAAATTTTAACATTTGAATCTGATTTAGATGGAAAAAAGGCATATTGGCATACAACATCTCATATAATGGCACAAGCTGTTCAAAGATTATTTCCTAATGCAAAATTTGCAATAGGTCCTGCAATTGATGAAGGATTTTATTATGATTTTGATGTAGAAAATGGTTTTACAGATGAAGACAAAACAAAAATTGAAGAAGAAATGAAGAAAATAATAAAAGAAGATTTACCAATTGAAAAGTTTACATTAAGTAGAGATGAAGCTTTAAAATTAATGAAAGACCAACCTTATAAAGTTGAACTTATTGAAGATTTACCAGAAGGAGAAGAAATTTCATTTTATAAACAAGGTGATTTTACAGACCTTTGTGCAGGTCCACATTTAATGAGCACAGGTAAAGTAAAAGCTATAAAGCTTTTAACAAATTCTGGTGCTTATTGGAGAGGTGATGAGCATAATAAAATGTTACAAAGAATTTATGCAATTTCATTTCCTAAAAATAGCCAATTAGAAGAATTTGTTAAACTTCAAGAAGAAGCAAAACAAAGAGACCACAGAAAAATAGGAAAAGATTTGAATTTATTTATGACTCATGAATTAGTAGGTTCAGGACTTCCACTATATTTACCAGATGGAGCAACAATAAGAAGACTTCTTGAAAGATATATTCAAGATAAAGAAGTTGCTTTAGGATATAAACATGTTTATACTCCAAGCTTAGCAAATACAAAACTTTATAAGATTAGTGGACACTGGGATCATTACAAAGATGATATGTTCCCAATTATGAAGATGGATAATGAAGAGTTAGTTTTAAGACCAATGAACTGTCCTCATCATATGTTAGTTTATAAAAATAGTCTACACTCATATAAAGATTTACCTATAAGAATTGGAGAACTTGCACACGATTTTAGATATGAAAATAGTGGTGCTGTTTGTGGTTTAGAGAGAGTTAGAGAAATGTGTCAAAATGATGCACACCTTTTTGTTAGACCTGACCAAATAAAAGAGGAATTTGGACAAGTTGTAAAACTTATTTTATCAGTGTATAAAGATTTTGGATTTAAAGATTATAGCTTTAGATTATCTTTAAGAGATAAAAAAGATAAAGTAAAATATATTGATAATGATGAAATGTGGGATTTAGCTGAAGGACAATTAAGAGAAATATTAACAGAATTAAACTTAGACTTTTATGAGGCAGAAGGAGAAGCAGCATTCTATGGACCAAAACTAGATGTACAAATAAAATCAGCTTTAGGACATGATGTTACGGTTTCTACTTGTCAATTAGATTTTGCTCTTCCAGAAAGATTTGAGTTATCATATATAGGAGAAGATGGAAAAGAACATAGACCAGTTGTAATTCATAGAGCAATACTTGGATCACTTGATAGATTTATAGCATTTTTATTAGAGGAAACAAAAGGCTCACTTCCAACATGGCTTGCACCTGTTCAAGTAAAAATTCTACCAATAACAGATAAACATCATGAATATTCAAAAGAATTAGCAGAAGAAATGAAAAAATATGGAATAAGAGTTGAAGTAGATGATAGAAGTGAAAAGACAGGATATAAAATACGTGAAGCACAACTTTCAAAAGTACCATATATGCTAATAGTTGGAGATAAAGAAGTAGAGGAAAATAAAGTATCTGTAAGAAATAGAAAAGATGGAGATTTAGGTGCAATAGATAAGGAAGAATTTATTAAAAACTTAAAAGAAGAAATAGAAGAATATAAGAATTAAAATATAAAAAATAATATATTTCGCTAACGAAAAAATTATATCTAATTAAACTTGTTATTTTATGTAAAGTATGATATGATATAATTATTATTCGTGGATACAGCGAACTAAATAAATGTATCACTTTGTAGGAAAAATCTCTATAAAGAATTTTAGGAGGTATTTATGAGTAACGATGATAGGAAACGGGATATAATAACTTGTAGAATTATTATTGTAATCCTTATTGTATTTATATTTGATTCTTTTTATATACTATATAAGGATAAAAATAATAATCAACAGAACGATGATTCCACGATTACTCAATCAGATTCAAAGCTCAAACTTATTCCAAAAGTTACAGAAGATACTAAAAGCCCATATGATGTTACTATCCAGTTTTATAGTGAAAGTGGTATTGCAATAAAAAAACTATATAAACCTGAAAAAAGTAACGAATTAGACACCGCTGATTTAAAGACTATTAGAGATACCATAGTTTCAAACGGTACTGATATCTTTGGAGAAACCTTTGAGGTCAGTGAAAACGGTGTATATTGGCTTTATATCCAAGAAATTTCTGGAGAGGAATATACTCAAAGATTTATTATCGAAAACTTTCAGTAA
>CANQCW010000099.1 GCA_947591055.1 uncultured Clostridia bacterium
TCTATTGTTGGAAATCCAAACTTAAACATTGATTGTGAGAAAATTCCTGATTCGATACGACGATCAAAGAATTCTGCTGTTCCCACCATAAAATATCTATGGCTTTGTTTAGTTTCAACTTCATCATCATCGTGAGTAACGTCAACTCCATACCATTTTCCGTCAATTTCAACATAGTTCCAAGCATGGTTTTCTGTTTGAGTATCTGATACTTTGTATCCTCCACCTGCAACTACGCAAGGAATTTCTAATTCATCTAATAATGCTTTGTATGCTCTAGTGTATGCTTCACAAACACCTTCTCCATATTTGAAACAGTCATAAGCTGTTCTAGCATTACTGTATGCTTTATCTTCACTATTATAATTTTCTACTTCATATTCGAATTTATATGACATTTGGTCCATTTCCCAATCATGAGCTGCTTTAGCTAACTTATATTTTGTATTATCTATCTCATTTTGGTTATCTTTATTTGCTTCTGCTTTAATTTCTGTTATTGCATCTTTTAATAATTTGTTGTAATCATTAATTGCATCATCTACATTTTCAGCATTAAATCCAGGTAGGAAATAATCATCTCTTTTTCCTCTACCTAAAAATGCTAAATATTTTCCACTGTTATTTCTTGTAACTCTTAAAGAAATAGCTGACCAATCAATCCAAAATACTTCTGGATAATCATATTGGAAAGCATCTCTTGCTGCTGTCATATCATATAGCAATTGTGTAGATCCAGTTGCATATTTTATTAAATCTTCTTCTGTAACTACATTTTTTTCTACTAAGTCATAATCTAGACCTTTTTCAAATGCATCATTTTCATACATTTTTACCATGGCATCATAAAATTTCCAAGCTTGTTCATTAAGTTGTCTACCATAGTAATCTTTTGAATATGTATCTAAGCTTAAATCTTTATTGCTACTTACAGCAATTGAATTATTATTTAAACTTAAAAAACCAAATTCAGCTATAAATAATGCACAAATTGTTAATAATGATATTATCTTTTTTGTTTTCATATAATTAATTTTCCCCCTTTTTTTATATATTTTAGCGTATATAATTATATTATGAAACAGCATGTTTTGTCAATCATTTTAATTATTTCATTTCATATTTTTTTAGTATTATTATTGTTTTATTTTAACATTAATGATATAGTTATATTATTACAAAGGAGAAAAAATATGTTAGAAGAAAAATATGATTTTTATAGTCCCAGTAACATTAAAATTAATGACTTAGACTCTTCTTTAAAAAATAGTCTTGGCATAATGGATAATCTTGACTATTTCACAAAAGTTCATAGTGAAAATGTAGCAAATTTATCTACTCGTATTTGTGAGTATATGCATTGTAATAATCAGTTTACTATACATTGCATGATTGCCGGATATATACATGATTTAGGAAAATTGTTTATTCCTAAAGAAATACTCTCAAAAGAAGGTAAACTTACAAATGAAGAGTATGAAATAATGAAAACTCACACAACTTTAGGTTATGAGTATTGCATGAAAGACATTAATTTAAGGCCATATTCTGATGGTCCATGGTATCATCACGAATCCTTAAATGGAACAGGTTATCCTAGAGGTCTTAGAAAAAATGATATTCCTTATTCTGCCCAAATTATAAGAGTTGCTGATGAATATGATGCATTAGTTACAAAAAGACAATACACAACTCACGTTAATATTTCAGAAACATTAAAAGAATTAATCAAAAATGCTGAGCCTCCAAAAAACATAGTTGCACTTGATCAATTAAGCCAAAATGAGCGTTTAGGTAAAATAAATGCTAAGCCTTTAAAAGCACTTTTTAAAGCTGTTATTGCAGATATACTTTATGAAATTAGTGGAGTTATGAATTATGTTTCTTATCTTAATTCTCAAATTAGAAGATTAGATAATGTAATAAAATATGAGAAAAAAATGTCAACATGCAAAAAAGCAGCTCAAAAAGATTATTATTTAACTGGGATGAAACTTTTGTTAGAGCAAGGTGAAACTTTAGATAATTACAGGCAGATTTATCAAGAATATAAAGACGCATTAGTTATTAGAAAAAAAAGAATAGACGATTTGCATAAAGAAATTAAAATAATAAAAAAATTAAAAATAAAAATTTAAGAGGATAAGTTTGAACTGTTTGCTTTTTTGGTAAGCAGTTCAATTATCCTCTTTATTCAATAATACTACTATTTTATTCTAATCCAATACTCACACCTAAGGCATTATTTATTTGACTCATAATTTTTTGGTCTTCAATGTGTCCTATTTTCTCTTTTAGCCTGCTTTTATCAATTGTCCTAACTTGTTCGGCAAGTATTACTGAATCAGTTTTTAAACCTACATTTTGAGATCCTATTGGTATATGCGTTGGCAATTTTGTTTTTCCCAATTGTGAAGTAATTGCAGCAGCAATTACTGTTGGACTATACTTATTACCTAAATCATTTTGTATAATAACTACCGGTCTTATTCCTCCTTGTTCAGACCCAACAACTGGGCTTAAATCTGCATAAAACATATCTCCTCTTTTTATTGTCATTTTCAATTCTCCATTTTATAAATTAGAGATGATATATCTTAAATA
>CANQCW010000100.1 GCA_947591055.1 uncultured Clostridia bacterium
AGAGCATATAATCAAAAAGAAACAAAATTTGATTCTACAAAACATGCAGAAATTATAGCAATTCAAAAAGCTAGCAGAAAACTTAAATCTTGGAGACTATCAGATTGTGAAATGTATGTTACTTTAGAACCATGTAGTATGTGTGCTGGTGCTCTTATTCAGTCAAGAATTAAAAAAGTTTATATTGGCGCAATGGATGAAAAAACAGGAAGTTGTGGTTCTGTTTTTAATTTACTTAAAGATTACAAATTTAATCATAATGTAGATATAGAATACGGAGTATGTTCCAAAGAGTGTGAAAAAATTTTAAAAGATTTTTTTAAAGAGCTTAGAAGGAAAAAATGAATAATATAGAGTCATTTCTGACTTAACATTATTATACTAGGAGATGTACCGAAGTGGTCATAACGGAACTGTCTCGAAAACAGCTAGCTGAGTAATTGGCACGTGGGTTCGAATCCCACCGTCTCCGCCAGCATATGTGCTTTTAAAGATTTAAAGTTCTATAAAAGCACTTTTTTAATAAATTATATAGTATGTTGCAAAAAAGCAAGATAAGTGATATAAATAATAAAAGCTTAAGATAAATGAAATGCGTTTGGAGGACAAATGAATAAAATTGTAAAGGAAAAGTTAAAAGAGGCAATACTGCTTTTTGTTATAATTATAGCATTTGGATCAGTCTTATCAATAATGCTTAAATATGAAAATGAAGGCGAAAAAAATATGCCTTTTAACTTAACTGAAATGCTAGTAATAAGCAGTGTTGATGAAACAACAAAATCAGAAAATCCAGAAAATTATAAAAGAAATTTAAATTTAAATCAATATAATGATATATATTTAAAATTTGAAAAAAATAGTAAATTTGAAGAAACTGCATATATTAAAAATATTACAATAGAAAATATAAATATTAAAAATAAAAATGATAAAAATATAAATATTTTTATACCTAGCAATTTGGAAGAAAAATTATTTTCATATGAAGATAATTTCAAAGTTGAAAATAGTTTGACATATAAAGGTGCTAGCCAAGATAATCAAAAAAATCTTGAAATAGGAAATCAAGGCGGAAGAGTTTTATTCCGTATAGTAAATCAAAATGTTGGTGAATATGTATCAAATGAAGATGTAGAGATATCTTATGATGGAACTTTATTAAAAAATATAGGTGTTTCTAGTGAAGATTTAGAGTTTAAAATTAGCTTTGATGTAATAGTTGAGACTAATATATCTAAATATAGAGGAAGAATTAATTTAGAACTACCTTGCGGAAACATACTAGAAGATGGTGTATGCAATATAACAAAAACAGATTTTAAAGATGTTGCATTTAAGAGAGAAAATTAATAAAGTACTTGTAAATAAGTTTAAATTAATATATAATACTAATGGTGTGATAAGTATTTCTTTATTCTAGGGTATTTCAATAGAAGCCTACGAATCTTGTCAGGTCCGGAAGGAAGCAGCAATAAGTGGTAACTTTTATGTGGGATACTCTAGAATAAGGAAATACATCATGCCTTTATTTTTAAATTGTCTTTAAGCAAAGAGAGGTTTTTTATGGAATATACAGCTCTTTATAGAAGATTTAGACCAAAAACATTTGATGAAATACTTGGTCAAAATCATATAACTAGAACACTTAAAAATCAGGTAATTTCAGATAGAGTAGGACATGCCTATTTATTTACAGGTTGTAGAGGTTGTGGTAAAACTTCTTCTGCAAAAGTTTTAGCAAGAGCTATTAATTGTCTAAATCCAAAAGATGGTGAACCATGCAATGAGTGTAGTATATGCAAATCAGCATTAGATGGTTCACTTACAGATATAGTTGAAATGGATGCTGCGTCTAATAACAGTGTAGATGATATTAGAGCTATAAGAGATGAAGTTAATTTTTTGCCAACAGTTGCAAAATATAGAGTATATATAATAGATGAGGTTCATATGCTTTCACCAGGAGCGTTTAATGCTTTACTAAAAACATTAGAAGAACCACCAAAACATGTTAAATTTATTTTAGCAACTACAGAACCACAAAAGCTACCAGCAACAATACTTTCAAGGTGCCAAAGATTTGATTTTAAGAAAATACCAGATGCAGATATAGTAATTAATCTTGAAAATATATGTAAAGAAAGCAAAATTGAATATACAGAAGGTGCTTTAAATTTAATTGCTGAACTTTCAGAAGGTGCAATGAGAGATGCTTTATCAATATTAGAAAGATGTGCTCAAGATGGAGAAAATAAAATTAATGAAGAGAAAATAAAGGATTTAGTAGGAATTCCTAAACTTGAATATATATCTAAAATTTCTGAAGAAATTGTAAATAGTAATGGGGAAAATGCCTTAATTACTGCTAAAAATGTTATTGATGAAGGAAAAGATATAAATAATATACTTTGGGAAATCATAAAATATTTTAGAGATATATTATTATTCAAGTCAACAAAAGAAATATCAAATATTTATTCAAAGGAAGATGCGAAAAAGATTGAAGAACTATCTTCTAAAATTAATAATGAAAGACTATTAAATATAATATATAAATTATCAGAACTTGAAAATGA